>DAOUWE010000048.1 GCA_030667285.1 Candidatus Shapirobacteria bacterium
ACTTTTCTTTTTTTGTACCAGTTTTCTTACTTGATTTTATAAACAAAGGTAGATTATACTCGATGGACATTTTATATATTTTATGGATTGTATTTGTTCTGATTTGCTTTTTTGTTTTATCAGAGCGTAAGTTAAGTTTTTTAGACAAAAGGAGAAATAAAAATGGCTAAAAAAATTGGTTTTTCGTTTCCGGCTAAGGTTTTGGTTCCGGTGAAGAAGTTTTTGTCAGAGGAGCTTAAGAAGCTTAAAAGACAGGCAAAAAGAATTAAAGAAAATGATCCGTTTGCTGATACCGGTAGAGTGAATGACAATGCGGCGGTTGATACCGATGTGGCGGAACAGGTAGGGCATAGTAATGCGGAGGCTAAAGGCAAGTTTATAAAATCGAGAATAATCCAGATTCGTAAAGCTCTTGCTCGAATAAAAATCGGAAAGTATGGTATTTGCGAGGATTGCAAATCAATGATTGATACCGACAGATTGATGGTTTTTCCGGAGACAACGGTTTGTGTTGAGTGTGTTAAAGACAGGGAAAAGTAGGTTTGTTGTTTTGTAAAAGGGTTGGTCTTGGGGTTTTACTTTTTTCTTTGTTGTATTTTTTACATGATGAAATGTCCGGCAGGGGAGAGGTTTATCTGAATTCCGGGATTTCTTTTGGGTGGGAAGTGCCGATTTATCTACCTTTCTTTTTTTTCTTTGTTTTTCTTTGTTTCTTTTTTGCTTGGGGGTATCGAGGTTCTTTTTGGTTAGGGTTTTTGGGTTTATTGGTTGGTGCAGGAATTAATCTTTTAGACAGAGTGAGATTTGTGGCTGTTAGAGATTATTTTAATTTTTTTTCTTTGTTTTATAATAATTTGGCAGATTGGCTTATTTTTTTGTCAGTCATTATGATTTTAATAGTAGCTAAGAAAAATGGAGAAAAGACCAGGAATCAAGAAGGTTTTTGAAGACAAGTATTTATTGGTTTTGAATAAGCCAATGGCTTGCTTGTCGTTGCGGGCGGAAACCAGCGATCTTTATTCTCTGGAAGACTGGATGAGACAAGAGTATTCGGAATTGTTTAGGGTTCTTAAAAACAAAGGATCTGATTTTTGGAAAAGGGCCGGAATAGTTCATAGGTTGGATAAAGATACGAGTGGTTTGATATTGGTGGCCAAAGATGAAATTTCATTTTTAAGATTACAAGGACAGTTTAAAAAAAGAACTGTTAAAAAGGCTTACTTGGCTTTGGTTGCAGAAAAGACTCCCGGGAACGGGACGATAGAGGTGCCGATAGCGCGATGTTCTCAGGTTTTTGGTAGGTGGCAGGCCGATCCCGAAGGGCTGGAGGCCAAGACTGTTTTTGTTTGTCTGGAGGCTTACGAGAAAGGGGGAGAGAACTATAGTTTGTTAGAGCTTCGTCCCGAAACCGGTCGAACCCATCAGATTCGAGTGCATATGAAATATATGGGATGGCCCGTTGTAGGAGATTCTGTTTATGGAGGGAAACGTTTTGCTGGCTTAAAAAGGCTTTTTTTGCAGGCAAAGAGGATTGAATTTGAACATCCTGAAACAGGAGAGCGAGTTTGTTTTGAAACGAAATTGCCCGCTGACCTGAAACAGGTTTTAAAAAAGCTGGAGAGTGTTAGAATTTTTTAAGATGAGAAAGAGAAGAAAAAGTCTAGGCTCCTGGTTTTATTTGAGTTTATTGGTTTTTGGTTTTTTATTTTTTTGTTTTTTTTATTATTTTCGGACTTGGGACAGAAAGAGTGATTTTTTGTTGGTTTTTTTAGGAAAAGAAGAATTGCATCTTCTTAATTTTTCTCCAGCAAGAGAAAAGGTAAATTGGTATGTTTTGGATTCAGATATTAGTTTATTGGTTCCCGGAGGTTATGGATGGTATCCAGTGAGTAGTTTGGCTGGATTGATTGAGCAAGAGGGTAAGGAGGGGCTGGCAGATGAGATTTTGTTTATGAATTTTGGTTTAGTGGCAGACAAGATAACAATGGCTTCTTTTGATGAGACAAGTGACTTAGTGAGGTTGCTGAATCAGTCGGGAGTAAGTTTGCTAAATCGTTGGAAATTAAAGTTTTTTGTTGAGAAAAACTACAGTCAGGGCCCGTTCGAGATTGAAAGTGGATTAATTGAAGTAAGCGAAGAAAGAAGAGGTATAGACAGGAATTGGTGGTTGGGGGCTTGGGTAAGAGATTTGGCCGATGCAGAAATAATTGAAGGAGATTTTAGTTTGGAAATTTTGAATGGGGGAGCGGGGAACGGATCGGCTTTGAGAATAGGAGAGCTGATGTCTATGGCGGGATTGGACGTGACAAAGATTGCTGATATTTCCGATGAGGATGGAAGCTGTCGAGTGGAATATGGACAGGAAGTTGGGGACTCCGAGGTTCTTCGTGGTTGGAGAAAGATTTTCAAGGACAGAGTGCTTTTTTTTGAAAAAGAAGACTTGAATTCTGATTTTAGACTGGTAATAACAAAAGATTGTTTTTTAGACATTGACGAATAGGTTTGAGTGTTACAATAAGCTAGTATGTCCGGTCACTCAAAGTGGGCAAATATTAAGCACAAAAAAGAAGCAGAGGACAAAAAACGAGGAACTGTTTTTTCAGGGTTGTCCAAGCAAATAATGGCGAGCATTAGAGAGGGTGGAGGATCTGATCCCGAAATGAATCCAAAGCTAAGGGCGGTTATAAAAAAGGCCAGAGAGGCGAATATGCCCAGGGACAATATAGATAGAGCAATAAAATCTTTTGAAAAAAAGGCTTTTCAGGCAGAAGAGCTGTTATTGGAGGGATATGCCGAGGGTGGCGTGGGGGTGATAATCGAGACCTTGACGGATAGTAGAAACAGGACTCTTTCGGAATTGAAATTTATATTTAAGACTTGCGGAGGCGGTTTGGCTGAATCAGGGGCAGTTTTGTTTCAGTTTGAAAGGTTGAGAAAGTTGTTAATTGAAGGTCTGACGGAAGAGGAGGCCTTAGATTTTTTGGATTATGGAGTGGTAGACCTTAAAGCCATTGATAAAAAGAAAAAAAAGTTTGAGTTTTGGGTGGAGCCGGGAAAAGCAACCAAGATTTTAATTAAACTGAAAAAAAATCCTAAATTAAAAGTGCTTGTTGATGAATTGGTTTTTAGAGCTAAAGACACACTTGGGGACTATAAAGATCCGGCTTTTAGTCGTGTGCGAGAACTTTTGGAGGAGCTCTCGAGCCATGAGGATGTGGTGTCGGTTTATTGTAATCTTAAAAACAAGGAATGAAGTTGAGTAGAAGAGGCAGGTTTTTATTGGGCTCCGGGGCTTTGTTTTTCTTGTTTTGGTTAGCCCTGATGGTTCCTTATGAGTATCGTTACTTTTTTATGTTAGGAATCGGGGCCTTGGAGTTTTTGATTTATTGGTGGATTTTAGAGGCCTGGCGTTCGTCTCGAAAACTGACCAGGTTCTTTTTGTTGATATTGCCCATTTCCTTCCTTTTTGGTTTTTTGTTATTTGCTTTTTTATTACCACTTAGTTGGTGGTTAAAGGTAATAATGGCCTTGTTTTTTTCGGTGGTGAATTACGTGATTATTTTAGTGGAAAATGTTTTTTTGTATGCCGTAGAAAAGAAAACAGTTCCTTTGTATCGTGCGGCCTATACCGTTTCTTTAATTTTACTTTTGTTTTCTTGTTTCTTGTTGCTTGATGGGTTGTTTTCGTATCGAGCAGATTTTTGGGTAAACGGGGTGGTGGTGTTTTTGATTTCATTCTTTTTATTTTGGTATCACTGGTGGACGGTTTCTATTGAGCTTGATGTTCGGTCCTGGAAGGGGAGTCAGGTAATGATTTGGGTGCCGTCGTTTTTAATGTTGGAGCTGGCGGTGGTAATTTCTTTTTGGCCCCTTTCTTTGTTTTTGAGATCTTTTTATTTAACAGCGGTGTTTTACATTATAGTTGGGGTATTGAGAATGGATTGGAAAGATAGGCTTTTTAGAAAAGTGAAGATAGAGTACCTTTGGGTCGGCCTTGGTATTTTAATGAGTCTTCTTTTTATGACTCGGTGGAGAGGGTAAATAAAATTTTAAAAGAATTTTATTTTAGAACGAAAAAAAAGAGGAAAGAGAAAAGGGGGGAGTGGGGCACATAGTCTTATAATATTTAGTATCCTATAACAATTAGTGTTTTCACAAATATTATGTGGCTGTTTTCACAAGGGGAGAGAATCTGGCAAACACAGGAAAGGTCTGATAATTAGGCTCAGAAGCACAAAAACTACGGAAAATAAGGCATTATTTAATGTACCAGAATGATATAGTTTGTGTGGGTGGATGGTTTGCGGGGAAGAGGGGTCAAGGGAGGGCTTTTGTGGAAAAGTAGGAGTACCCATAACAGGAGAGATAATATGAATTGATTTTTATATTTAAAAAGAGAAATTTTTTTTATAGTTCTTGTTGTTTCGATGTCCTCGCTTCTCTTTCTGGTTCCGGTTAATAAACAGTATGTCGCACAATGTATCTTTTACGACCTTGTTAAAAACCAGAACAGTGGAGGAGTGCTTTTTTAATTTTTTAATTTTTGTATTTTAAGTCTTAGATTGTTTTAAAAACGATTTG
>DAOUWE010000064.1 GCA_030667285.1 Candidatus Shapirobacteria bacterium
CGGTAAGAGTGGTTTTCAGAAAAAGCGGATTGAATCTCTTCTTTTATCTCATCGAGTTCGGGGCCGGATTCCTCATCAGTGGTACCAGCGAAAACTTTTTCTATTTTTTCTTTGTAAGTTTTTTCTATTTCTTTTACCAGTTCTTCGGAGGGAGCGGAAGAAAGATAGTCGGCTTTTTTGGGGGAATAGGTGCTAACAAAATCGTTGATAAAATCGGTTATTTTTTTAGACTCGGATCCGGCTAATTTAACGGCTTCCAGAACTTTTTGATCCGGGACTTGGTCAGCACCGGCTTCAATCATGTTGACTCCTTCGGGGCCAACAGAAACAAAGAGATCTAAATTTGAATTTTTGATTTGATCGGAATTTGGGTTGATGACCAGCTGATCGTCGACCTGTCCAACCTTAATACCGGCGACTGGACCATTCCAAGGAATAGAAGAGGCGGCTAAAGCAGCGGAGGTAGCTAAAAATCCAAGAAAATCGGCAACATTTTCTTTACCCAAAGAAAGAACGGAAATGATTATCTGGACATCACCATTGTAATCTTTAGGAAAAAGAGGGCGGATGGCTCGGTCAATCAGACGAGCAGAAAGAATAGTTTCATCCGAAGGACGACCTTCTCTTTTAACCCATTTACTACCCTTGATAAGACCGCTAGCATAAAGTTTTTCAAAGAAAATTACCTGTAATGGAAAATAGTCGATATCGTCTCGGGGCTTGCCCGACATAATAGTAACTAAGACTGAAGTTTCACCCAGGGTTGCCTCGACGGCAATAGTAGCTTTGGGAGCTAATCTACCGGTTTGGAGAGTAATTTTTTGACCATGAAAGTCAAGAGATTTTTGAATTATTTTTTTCGTCATTTATTTACTTTTTCAGACCCAGTTTTTTGATGAGTTCTTGATACCTTTCTTTATTGTGAGTGGCTAAATACCTTAACAATCTTCGACGTTTGGAAATTTTATCCAAGAGTCCTCTTTTAGCAGGTTGATCTTGTTTATTCTGAGATAGATGAGCTTTAAGCTTTTCTACAGAATTGGTCAAAAGGGCAACTTGGATCTCGGGCGAACCGGTGTCTCCTTTGGCTTGAGAAAATTCGTCAATAAGTTTTTTCTTTTCGTCTTTAGTTAAGGGCATATACGGCTGTAAGTTAGTTATTTAAAACAACCAGCTTAAGTCAGGAGATATTGTAGCAGAGAAGAAAAGAAAGTACAACAAATCAAATTTTAAACACGAGGAGTGGTGGAGCCTTTGAGGATTTGAGGTTTGTTGAAATTGGGCTTTTGAGAAACCCCTTCAATTGAGGCGGATTTGCTTTTTTCAACTTGATCCATAGGAGTGGATTGAGTTAATGGAGCAGGTTGAGCTAACGGAGCAGGTTGTGCAGGAGCCATGGCCGGAGGAGTGACTGCGGGTGGAGAACCAGGAGCGGGTTGAGTGGCTGAAAGACAAATAGCGCCGGCTTCGAAAGATTCAGGAGAAACGTTTACAGAAAAGCTTTGAGTGGCGACTCGAAGACCGATAAGTAAGTTTTTACCAATATTTTCATCAAAAGTAAGACCCAAACCCTTTAAAAGAAAGGTTAAAATTTCAGAGTAGGGAGCGTCTTGATCAATTAGAGAAAGAGCCGCCCAAGGTTTTTGACTATTAATAGGGCTTATATAGATCCAGGTGCCATTATCAACTATTTTGCTGTTTTCACCAAGATTGGTTTCTTCACCAAAAATAAAGTTTAGATCGGCAGTGCCGGAACCACTTTTGATGTTGATCTGGTCTTTTTGGACTTTGGGAGCAGAGTTTTTGAATTGAACCACTAGATTCATTAGACTGTTGTCATCGTTGTAAGAGGCTTTTTCAATTTGATCCAGAGGATAATTATCAAGAGTAATGACCAGATCACTGGAGTCTATTTTGTTTTGGATTTTGTTTAAACCAAAAAGATTTTGATAGTTGGCATCGGGAACACGGGGACAAAAAACAGTTACTTTTTTGCCGGTTTTTTCAAGAGAGAGAGCGAAAGCCAGAGCGGCGCCGATAGAATCGACTGATAGCTGGGGCACGGCGATATTGATGGTGCCGGCACCACTAATAAGTTTTTTCATTTGAGCAAGAGGGTAGTTTTTCATTTTATATAGGATATTATAACATCGTTTATTTTAAAGTCAATTCGAGGCTTGAAGATCAAACCACACTCGTTCCCCGCCTTAACCTCGGTAACATCTTCTTTTCCGCGTTTAAGGGAATGGATGGTGGTGTCTTTTATAAGCTCTTCTTCTCTTTTGATATGGACCTTGTCTCCTTTTTTAAGGCTACCACTAGTTACTTTGCATCCGGCAATACGGTCTTTGTTTATGGTGAATTCAGCGGTGATTTGGGCTTCAGCGGTGATTTCTTCATCAATGGTAGGTTCGAGCATTTTTAAGACTTGTTTCTCTAATTCTTCCAGAATCTCATAAATAGTGTCTGAGGAAAATAATTCAATAGACTCATGTCGAGCGAGTTTTTGAATAGAATGAGGGATTTTGGCTCTAAAGACAAATATTTGGGCTTGAGCGGTTTGAGCCATTAAAATATCGGCTTCGGTGAGGTCTCCGGCGGATGCCGATAGGATTTGAACGTTGTCGGAAAGGCTTTGGGTGAGGGCTTCGAGGGTGCCTTGGGTGTCAGCTTTAATGACGACCGGTATTCTTTTTTCTTCCTTCTCGTCTTTTTCGGAAAGATCAGAAGGTTTGTCCGGTAATTTTGTTTCAGAGACAGGTGTGAGACTAATTTTTTGACCAATTAAGGGGGCAGTGTTAAAACCCAAAATTTCGGCAGGTTGACCAGGGAGGGCGAATTTTATAGTTTGACCGGTTTCGTCCCTGAGTGCTTTAATTTTGGCTTTATTTTGACCAGCATAAATTTCCAGACCAGGCCTAAGTGTTCCGTTTTTTAAAATAACGGTGGCTAGAGGTCCACAGGAACTGTTTAGAGAAGATTCTATAACTACGGCTTCAGGATCAGCATCGGGATCAGCCCTGAGATTCAAGAGATCGGCATTTAAGAGAATCATTTCCAGGAGTTTGTCTATGCCTTTTCCGGTTTTGGCAGAAATAGGTATAGTAGCTAATTGTCCACCATAGACTTCCGGCGTAAGTTCTTGAGCAACCAATTCGCTGTTTACTTTATCAGAAGTAACATCTTTGAGGTCCATTTTGTTGATAGCTACCAGTAAGGGTATGTCGTTCTTTTTGATAAGCTTTATGCATTCTTTGGTTTGAGGTTTAATTCCTTCTTTGGCGTCAATTACGAGAACTACAATGTCGGTGATTTGAGCCCCCCCTGGAACGCATGTCGCAAAAAG
>DAOUWE010000074.1 GCA_030667285.1 Candidatus Shapirobacteria bacterium
TCGATAATGGCATTTATATTTTGACCGTTATTTCTAATATCGAAAAGGACCAAGGGAAGGAGCGAGAGGAGGAAAATTCCCAGGGCCACGAACGACAGACGAATAAGTTTTTTTTGTTTTTTGGGTTCAGGTTTTAGTTTCAAATAAGAGAGAAGGACAAAAAGACCAGAAAGAGGAAGGAGGAGGAGAGAGAGATAGTGCGCATTAAGACCCATGACCAAAGAGAGAGAAAGGGGAATTAACCATTTTGCTTTCCCCTTTTGCCAGATTTGATAAAGAGAATAGACAGCCAAGAGAGAAAAGAGAGGCATGATGTTGGGATTCCAAGAAAAATTGCTGTAGCGAATGACTGAGGGTGAAATAGCGTAGAGAAAAGCGGCGACAAGACCTGCCTCGGGAGTAAAAAACTTTTTACCTACAAAATAAACCAAAAAGACGGTTAAAACGCTAAGGAGAGCGATAAATATGGCGGGGCCGACGGGGGAATAATTGGCAAGAAAAAGAGCGGGGGCAATGAGATAGTAGTAAAAAGGAGGAAGATACATGTTGCCGATACTGGTTTGAGGGCCGATAAAGAAAAAGTTGCCGTTTTTAAGAAAATCCCTAATGATGAGAACGTCCCGAGCTTGGTCTCCTAGGAATTCCATGTAGCCCGTGATCCGATAAAGACGCAAAAAAGTGGCCAGAAGGAGAATGAAAAACAAAAGAGAAAGGTATTTTTCTTTTGTTAAGAAAAGTTTAATTTTTTCCATAGGCGAAGAAGATCTGTCAGACCGGCAAGAATAACATTTAGATCGGCTCCGGTAGCTGATCCAGCATATCTTTCGTAATGACGTACTCCGATTTCTACTGTTTTATAGCCTTTTTTCTTGGCTTTTATGAGAAATTCAGAAGAGATGAATGGTCCTCTTTCAGCTTCTAATTTGGGAATATTATCAACGACTTCTTTTTTCATGAGCTTGAAACCACAGTCGATATCTTTGACCCTGAGACCAAAGAGAAGAAAAACGGCTAGTTGCCAAATCGTCGATCCCCATTTTCGATAAAAAGGAACTTTGCGACCTAGATAATAACCGATGGTTAGATCAGCTTCTGTTTCTTTTTGTTTCTTGATAAGTTTTTTAATATCTTGAAAATTGAATTGTCCGTCGGCGTCGGTGAAAACTATCCATTTATATTTACTGCCGTACAATCCGCTTTTGAAAGCTGCTCCGTAACCGCGATTTTTGGGGTGGTTGATAATTTTTAGACGCGAACCATGTTTTTTGACAAGTTTTTTGGCAACCTCAAGAGTCTTGTCTTTGGATCCGTCGTTGATGATAAGGATTTCCCAATGAGGGGTAATTTTTTTAATGATAGGGAGAGCTTTTTCGATAGTGACGGAAAGATTTAGCTCTTCGTTGTAGCAGGGAAAAAAGATTGAGAGTTCGGGAAGAAGAGATTTTGCTTTGGTCATAGGGATAGTATCAGATAAAAAAAGAAAATTGTCTAGTTGGTATACTAGGCAATGAAAAGAAACGGTGTTCTGTGGAGCCTGATGGGCATACTGATCTTGTCTACTCTCTTTTTCTGGTCGATTTTTTCTTTGAATATTACGAAGCTCTTGTCTTTCGGTGATCATAATCTTTTGACAGTGGTGGCTAATTACGACGGCCCTAATTACATGATTATCAGCAAGTGCTGGTATGACAAAGAATGTACCGGGGCAGGATTTTCTTTGTCCTTACCTTTGGAATATTATCCGGCTCATTTGCCTGGCTATCCCCTAATCGTTAATATTTTAAATCGTTTTGTAGTTGGTCCTTGGGCTTTGTTGTTGGCTACGCTGTCGGGTTCTGTTTTGGCTTTGTGGGGATTCTATCGTTTGGCGTTGGATGTTCTCAAGGATAAAAAGAAGGTTTTCTGGCTATCGATAGTGTTTATGTTTTTCCCGGCTCGGTATTTTGTTCTTAGAATGGTGGGGGCGCCGGAGACTTGGTTTTTGGCTTCGGTTCTGTGGTCGATTTATTTTTTCAGAAAGGAAAGGTATTTGTTTTCAGCTTTGTGGGTGGTTTTGGCACAACTATTAAAGAGCCCCGGGGTTTTATTGTTGGTGTCTTTGGGGCTGGCTTGGCTTTTGGACGAAAAGAAGAGGGGAGTGGTAAAAGAAAAAATTTCCGAACTTTGGCCGTATGTTTTGGTTCCGGTTTCGGTGTTTTTTGTATTTTTGGTTTATAAAATCCAATTGGGTGATTTTTGGGCGTATTTTAATTCAGGAGACAATATTCACCTCAATCCCCTGCCCTACTTGGTTTTTATAAGTACCAAGTCTTGGTTGGGAACGATATGGTTGGAAGACGTGATTTATGTTTTCTTGCTAGGAATGTTGGCTCTTTTTGCTCTCAAGAAAAAGTTTTGGACTAAAGAAAAGATATTGGTCCTGTTTCCGCTTTTGTATTTTGTGGCGGGTCTCTTGATCGCCCACCGAGATATGTCACGCTACCTTAGTCCTACTTATCCGTTTTTTATATTGGGATTTTCGAAGTATTTGATGAAAAAAGAGTTTAAGATTGTTTTCTTTTTACTCTTGCCGGCGATAATTTTATACGCCGTTAATTTTGTGGTGGGGAATACGGCTCCGATTGCCGACTGGGCTCCTTATTTGTAAAAATTGTTTTAACGACGAGATTCGGGTAAGGTGTAAATATCTATTGGTCCGAAAAGCACTGTGCCCTCTGGATGGCAGGGGATTCCTCTTCTTTTTTTTGCGAAAAAATCTAAGAAAGGGCCTTGAATTATGGCCTTGGTGGCTTCGTAGAGCGCGTATGATTTCGAACAACCTGATTTTTGGAGAGTTTTTAAGATTTTTGGAACAGGGCCATCTATTGAAAATGCTTCTGTTGCTTGCTCAACCGAGAAAAAGCCTGGTTTGGTTTCGGGAGGATATAGGGGAAGAATGGTTTGATGGTGTTTCTGAAAAGCGATGTCGGCAAGGTGTTTTAATTCTCTTTGTCTGGTTAAGGTTAGAAATTTTATAACTTCCTCCCGAGTGGTGAAACAATCCGAGGATTGAATTATTCCCGCTAAAGGGACGCCGAGTCCCAGAAGTCGATTGGTTATTACTTGAGAAATGGCCGGATATTGGTCGCCCCAGATTGGTCCACCAGTGCAAACCAGGCGATGAAATAA
>DAOUWE010000065.1 GCA_030667285.1 Candidatus Shapirobacteria bacterium
AGAGGGCTAGAGTAGAAAAGAAAAGGGTTTTTTGTTTTATTTTTTTCCAAAGATAAGCCAGGCCATAAACTTCAAGAATGATAAGGAGGGGCAGAATGATAATCAGGCGACTGGCGTGAGGCCCCGGACTGTCTCTGGTGAGGGAGAAAGGAATAGGGGCCAAGATCAAAAGTCCTAGAAGTAATTTTTCTTTTTTGTTGGGTTTTGAAGATAGGATTTTTACTAAGCCCAGAAGAATAAGAAGTAGTTCGGGATATAAAAGCAGGCCGACTGTTGAAAAAGAGTGACGTAAGTTTTGGTCTCCTTTTAGAAAAAGAAACTCTGTTGAAAAAGAGGAGAAATAATTTTTTAGGAAGGTTTTGGTCCAGGACAAGGGTTTGTTGTAATAGATTTTTGCTAAAAGTGGGGTTTCTAAGGCTAGAGTTTTTTCACCGGAAACCTGAACAGCCACTATTTCCCGATCTCTATCTATTTGTTGGCTAGTGGTCGGATCAGTGAAAATATTTATGTAGGAAAAGCGATAACCCGATTCCCCTTTTAGAGTAGAAAAGATCATGGGAAGAGTCAGTAAAAAAAGGAGGGCGAAAGGGAAAAGTGATTTTTTGTCTGAGAGAATAGGTTTTATTAATTTTATTTTGAAAATAATTAAAAACAAAAGGAGGATGAAGACGATGAACAATTTAGCGGTGGAATAGGAATAGGTTGACAAAAGAAGAAAGAAAAGACTTTGGAAAAAGAGATTGGTTTTTTTGGTTTGAGTATAAGAAATTAACCTTTCCAGGCCTATGATGAGGAAAAAAAGCATGGTGGTTAGTTCGAAGGCGACTCTTGAATAGTGAATGTGCCAGGGAGAAAAGGCCAATATGGCCATGCCTGAGAGAGCAAGGTATTTGTCCACCACGGCGGGCAGGTTTTTGGTAAGAGACTTAATGAGAAGAAAGAGGGCAGGAAGACAGAGAATTCCAAAAAGGGCAGAAGGAAGACGAACCGCGAGAGCAGAAACCCCAAAGAGCTTAAAGGACAGGACGGTGGAATAGATAAGAACCGGAGTGCGCCAATCGGCAAAGGATTGAAAATGAATTGGCCAGGAATTTCCAAAATAGTCAGTTTGGTTTTCTAAAAAAACCTTGGCCTGATAGCCAGCGTCAACTTCATCAGAAAAGAGGGATGGAGGGTTGGTGTCGAGATTGTGGAGGCGGAAAAAAGTACCAAAAAGAAGGGCGAGGATGAAAAGAATGAAAAAAAGACGCTTGTTCATGTTTCTTAATTAGTTGAGGGTTGATAGTAAATGTAAATGGCTTCGCCACCAACAGGATAGTTGATAACCTTGGTCGGTTTGATTTGAGCGGCGTTAAACTCGGAGGGTAGGCCAATTAAGATGGTGTCAGGATTGAGATCTGAGGGAAGAGAGATCTCTTTGAAATGATATTTATCAAGATGGTATTCACCTAGTTGATCTACAAAAGACAGACCTCTTTTTTCATATTCCAACCAGGTGGGGGTGGCTTTCTGGGTAAGCTCGGGGTCAAGTTTTAGACAAAAAGTGACGTAAGCTTGAGGTTCTGAGAGCTTCCTGCTGACAATGATCTTGTCTACCTGGTTTTTGTATTGCTCCGTCCATCTTAGGGCTTCACAGCGACCATAAAGCATTTCTTTGCTGATTGTCCGAGGAGAGTGGATAAAATAATCTTCAAGAAAGGGAATGGAGAAGACGGAAATGAGAAAAAGCAGGGGAAAACAGTATTTTTTCAGGTTTATTTTCACGGTTTTTCTGAGAAAGTGAAAAAGGGACCAGGCTGAAAAAATCTGAATCCAGGGCATCATAGAAGAAACGCGGTTGGCAGAGCGATTGCCCTTGGTTAAGGCGGCGGGAAGAGGCGAGAGAATAATAAAAAGAAGAAGTAGAAAAATTATTTTCTTTTCTTTTGGTTTTTTTACAAATAAGTAATAAAGGCCAAAAAGAAAGAGTGGTAGTTCCCAAAGGAAGAAAAGACCTCGGCCGGGACTGATACCATAAGTCCCCTCCCCTGCCCCTTCCGTGAAGAGAAACTGAGGAGAAAAATAGGAGAGATAGTTTTTAACGAATTTTTCAGTAGTATAAGTCAGCTTATTATTAAAAAGTCGAGAGCTAAATGCCGGAGAATTGTTTTGAGCCCACCAGCGTTGATCTTTTAGAGCTTGCCAGTTGTCAGTGGGACTAAAAATGGCGATGTCTATCCCTCTCTTTTGACCACCGGTAAAAAAAGAAGAATAGGCCAGAAGGAAAAAGGGGATGAAAATAAGAAAAAAACGAGAGTATTTCTTAAAGATAAAAGAGGGTTTTATTTTCTCCGTAGAGATAAAAAATACTAAAAGAAATAAGGGGGTTAGGAGTTTGGCTGAATGGTAAGAAAACAGATTTAAGCCCAGAAAAAGAGCGGCTAAGATTTGTTTTTGAGATTTGTCTTTAGAAGAGAGGAGATAATAGAAACCAAAGGAGAAAAAAAAGACGGTAAGATTGGCTTCAAAGGCTCCGCGAGAAAGAGGTAGGTGCCAAGGTGAAAGAGCCAAAAGAAGAGAGGTCAGAAGAGACAGTGTCCGGTTTTTGAAAAGGCGATAAGAGAGAAGGTAGATTCCGATGATGGCTAAAGAACTCAAAAGAGCGTTGGGCAAACGGGCGGCGGATTCGTTTAAGCCAAAAATAGCTACTGAGGGAATCATCAGGTAAGTTTGGAGAGGCGGTTTGAAATCACCAAAAGATCGAAGACTTAGCGGTAAGACCTGATTCCACTCATCACGACCGGTTTTGAGGATAGAATAGGCAGAGTAAGCCTGTGCGGCTTCGTCAGGGGTAAGACCGGGAGGGAGACTTTTTAAGGACACGAAACGAAGGAGAGTGCCGATGAGAAAAATGGAGAACAAGAAAATTAGATGTTTTTTCTTATTCATCTTTAGTGATCCAGTAAACAAGCGGTTCGTTCCAGGGGTCGTAAACGGTTTTTAGAATTTTTAGGCCCTCGGGTGGTTCCTTTTCCCAGTTCCAGTCTCCGGGAGCTTCGTGAAGCTGAAAGGCCAGGTAAAGGTCGGCGGAGGTAAGATTTTCTCGGAGCCAGGAAAGTTTGTCAGGCTGATGAATAGATCCAAAATAGGTTTTTTCTCCTAAGGCAAATGAGGAGAAGCCGGGAAGAAGCCCGTCTTGGGGACGATCGCCGGTGAATTTTTGGTGAAACGAGCCCGGATCTGTTTGGGTCCAAAAAAGGTAAGGGATAAGGGCAGGCTGGTAGGTATTGTTAATAATGATTCTTTGATAATCATTATTAATGGGCCTGCGGTATTC
>DAOUWE010000043.1 GCA_030667285.1 Candidatus Shapirobacteria bacterium
AAAGAAAAAGAAGTTTTTCTAGAAATTGGCCGATAGGGTTTTTGATAGAAAGAGCTAGACCAAGGGCCAGAAGAAAAATAGAGAGTTTCTTTTTTTTAGATTTAAGAAGAGCCAGGAGGGCCAAAAGAGTGGGAATAATGCCTACCCAAAAAGCATAGTTGTCATAAAAAGCGTGACCCCAGTAGTTTTTGGTAGCCGGATTACCAAAGAAGTTGGGAAAGACTAAAGTGAGAAGGTGTCTTAGGGGAAGATAAGAAGCATTACTGGCCTCAACGGTGGGATCAATTTTTCTAACAGAGTCTCTTAAGAGTTCGAGCCCGGGAAGAGTTTGAATGGCTGATACTAATAAGCCAAGAAAGAGAAAAGATAGATAAGGAATGGTTTTTTTATTTAATATTCGTTTTTGAAAGAGAAGAGTGGCAGAAACGATGATCCAGGTAAAAATGACAATGGGGAGATAGCCGGCAAAAATCTGAAAGGCGGTGGCTAAACTCAAAAGAGGGAGATATTTTTTTTGGCCGGTTTGGTAATAGCGGTGAGTTAAAAGAAGAATAAGGGGTAAGAAGGCTTGAGTCCAACCGTGAACGTTGTATTGGTGCCAAACGATAGAAAACCCAGAAAAAGAGAAGATGATGGCTCCAAAAAGGGATGCGGAAAGAGAATGTTTTTTTTCTTTCAAATACCAATACATGAGAAGAAGAGAGACAAGTGTTTGAGCGATGATGCCCCAACTCCAGGCCAGAGCCTCCCGGAAGAAGAGGAAAAAAATGTTAGACAATGAAAAAGCGGCAGATTGAAAGTTGGCAAGAAGAGGCATTCCTAGTAGATAGTGGGGATTCCAGAGAGGCCACTGTCCGCTTTTGAAGGCTTCAATTACTGAAAGTCTCCAGGGAAGGATGATGGATGGAATATCGGAAGGCAGAGGATTTTTTATCGGAACACCGGTGGGGAAACCCCAGTTTTGATCCAGCCAGGGAAAGTAAGCTCCAACGGTGATATCGGAAGGTATGGGAAGTAAGCCTTTCGAGAAAAAAGGCCAGAAAAAAAGAAGGCAAAGCAGAACTATTAAAAAATATGGTCGATATTGTTTAATTATTTTCATTTAATGCGAAGCAGGGTTCTTAGATGGTCAGAAAAATCTTGTTTTGAAAAGCCCCGGGCTCTTTTTTGAGCTTCAAGAGAAAGTTTTTGTCGGATTTTCGGATTGTCGATTAATAGTTTAGTATAAGCGATAAGTTTTTTTTCTTTTTCCCAGAGATAGCCATTGGTTTCGTGATTGATGACTTCTTTTACTCCTCCTTTACCCATTATTACAGGAACAGCTCCGGCAGACATGGCCTCAATGGTAGTCATACCAAAATGCTCGACTAATTCGGGGTTTTTTTGTTCATCAATCCCATAACCGGCGGCGTGCCAGAAAATAGAGGCTTGGGAATAAAGTTCTTGAATAACAGAAAAGTCTTTGTTGACAACAAACTCGATGGGGCAGTCCTTGGCCTGCCTTTTCAGATTAATGAGAAAGGTGTTTTTTGAAGGATCTTCTTTGGTGGATCCGGCTAAAATTAATTTCCAGGTCGACTGGCGGTGATCGTGGATTGTTTTAAAAGCACGGACAAGAACGTCTTGGTGCTTGGTGTTTAAAATGTTATCGAAACGAGCAACAGAAAGAATGATTTTCTGTTTCTGGCCCGGTTTAAAATTATCGGTATCGATGGGGGGATAAAGAACTTTGCTTTTTATTTTATAAGTTTGATCGATAACCTTTTTGGTGAAGAGAGAATTGCAGACAACGGTTTTTATTTTTTGAAAACGAAGAAGATTGGCTGTATTTTGACTGACAGATAGTTGTTTTTTAAATGGAACTTGAAAATGAAGAATGTTATTTTTGGCGAATAAAAAAGGAACGGAACCGTCGCTTACATAAAAAAGATGGTCGTATTTTTTAGTGATGGTTTTTATTTTTTGAATTCGACCAAGAGAAGAAAGGATGGTTCGAGAGCGAGAATTGAAAGGATCGGGAACAATACTTAGGCCCTCGAGATTGAGAGAAAATCTTTTTTGAGCCCTGGTTAGCCAGGTTTTATCTTTGGACCAAAAAAGGTCTACTGATCACCCCATTTTGAGCATGGTTTCAGCTACGGTTAGGGCGTATTTCTCCCCTCCTCCAAGTGTATCGAGATAAGGATCGTAGATAGCAGCTTTCATTTTTTTTTGTTTTGCATTTCAAAGAGGCGGGCGTAGATGATGAAAGTATTAAACACCTCGAAGATACTATTTATAATACCAACTGTTCCGTCTTTCCAGGCAGATTGTTTAATGAATCTTTCCCAGGCTTTAGTGGCCATCATGCGAAAAATGCGCCACCAAGCGACAGGCGGGTGTTTGGCCTGATATAGATATTTGGCTTCGGTTTGAGTCCAAATAATGGTTTTTTTGAGCATGGAGCTAAGGTCGCGATGGGTATAATGCAGAAGATCGTTTTTAAGTTTTCCCATTGAGCCGTTGACTAAGGGTTCTTCGTGAAGGCTCCCCTGCCATTTTTTGAGATTAGAACGTTTAAAAAAACGCTTGACGTAGTCCGGATAAGTGCCTCCGTGGCGTACTTTTTGACCTAGGTAGTGGTTTTGACGAGGGAGGACAAAATAAGCGTGATCGGTGGAGGATGAAGCAGTTTTTATAAGCTCTTTTTTTAGACCAAGACTGATGATTTCGTCGGCATCAAGGTAGAAAATCCAGTCAGTTTGGGCGGTTTTTAAGCCTAGATTTCGCCAAATATCAAAGTGTTTTTCGTATTCGTCTTGGTGAACGACAATGTCTTTGGTGTATTTTTGGGCTATCTTTATGGTATTGTCCGTTGAATTAGCGGCGACCAAAACAATAGAGTCGGCCCAGGTAGAAGATTTGAGGGCTTTTTCTATAATGTCTTCTTCGTTGCCGGCGACGATGACGATAGTTATGTTGGTTTTCTTTCTGACCATGAACCTTTCCCAAAACGCTTTAGATAATAGTCAATGATACCGGTTTTTTCCCACTTTGATCCAAGCAGGAGTTTTTTTAGAGATTCTTTAAGAAGGGCTCTTTTGGTTCGGCCGGAACAATATTTTTGGGCGAAGAGTAGTCGATTGCGAGTGAGATAGTAAGTATGAAGGTCTGAGCCGGATTTTGATGAGCCTGCGTTTAGGTGCCAGATCTTGGATTGGGGTACAAAATAGATCATGAAACCTTTTTCTTTGATTCTTTGAGAGAATTCGTTGTCCTCATAATAAAGAAAATATTTGTCATCCAGAAGACCAGCTTTTTCAAAGACACTTCTCTTAACAAACATGGCGCAACCGGTGGCATAATCTACTGTTTCGATTTTTTTAAATTGACCCTTGTCGACTTGATCCACTCCTCGGTGAGAAGCAAGGCAGTTATCCCAATCCATTTGTCCTCCGGCATACCAAATCACATTGCCCAGGTCTTTTTTCCGATATCTGTCTTTGTGAAATTCATACCCGGGAGCAAAATAGATAAGGGGAGAAAAAATACCTCCTTTTGGTTTTTTAGCTGAAGCCAGAAGAAGTTTTTGAATAAAGTCTTCTTTTACGAGAACGTCGTTATTTAAAAGCAAGATCCAGGTGGCTCCCCAGGCTAGGGCTTTTTTAATACCTTCGTTGTATCCACCGGTGAAGCCGAGATTGTTTTTTTGTTTAATAAAATCAACAGAGTAACGATACTTTTCTTCAAGAGGCTTAAAGTTTTGAGGCAAAGATCCGTTATCGACCAGGAAAATACGATGCTCAAAGTTTCTTTTTTTAATTTGGGTCAAGGAATCAATGGTTTGGGCAGTTAGTTTTGGTTGATTCCAGTTGACAACAATGGTGGCAATCTTGATCATGAGCTAACTATTTTTATCAAACGATGTTTGAGTTTCAAAAAAGGAACCTTGATCTTTTTTGATGTTTCTTTGACCTGGTAAAAGGTTTGCCAGTGAAGATATTCGGAAACGGCTTGTTTGGAGGACTTTATAAAAGTTTCTTTGTTTATGCTTCTTGGCTTGAAGCCTTGTATAGACCAAAGCTGAATGTAAATAAGGGCTTCTGAAAAAGCCTGAAGGATGGAAAGAACCAGTCCATGAAAGCCGTCTTTATAGCCGGTGCCGACAAAAAAACGGGAACAGAACTCTTTGATGGGTTTTACAACCAGATCAGCAATTTTTATTTTATAATCTGCTTTATTTAGTTCGCCTGCTTGGTGTTTGGAGTATCTTAGGGCCCAGAGAACGTATTTTTGAATAGAATCATAGTGTTGGTGGCGGATAGCGAAACGTTCATTTTCCAAAAGAGTAATGCCATTACCGGAGGTCAGAGGTTGACGGTGAACTTCTTTTTGCCATTTAATAGTCCCCTTTTTAAAGAAACGAGTAATATAATCCGGCCACCAGCGAGAATGACGAATCCATTTTCCAAAAATGATGTTTTTTCGCGGAAGACGAGCGAAACTAATATCGGATCTACGGGAGATTTTTTGAAGTTCTTTTTTGAGGGGCTTGGTTAGATATTCATCAGGATCAAGAAGTAAAATCCAAGGACCTGCGGCTTTTTTCAGAGCGAAACTTCTGGCTTGTTCTACTACTGGCATCCATTTGTGATAATAGACCTTGGCACCAAAAGATTTGGCGGTTTCGACTGAACCGTCCTTGGA
Source organism: Candidatus Shapirobacteria bacterium (assembly GCA_030667285.1). Taxonomy (GTDB): domain Bacteria; phylum Patescibacteriota; class Microgenomatia; order UBA12405; family JAUWLS01; genus JAUWLS01. The sequence continues at coordinate 4,687 of DAOUWE010000043.1, forward strand.
ATACATATCAACAACGATTATTTCATGGGCGAAGTCCTTCACAGAAGAAAGGCATTTTTTGAGATATTTAGCCTCGT
>DAOUWE010000057.1 GCA_030667285.1 Candidatus Shapirobacteria bacterium
CATGTCCATAAATTTTCATCCCTCTCTTTTGCCTAAATACTTCGGTCGCTGTCCCGCAGAATGGGCCCTGTTAAACCAAGAAAAAGAAACCGGCATTAGTCTTATCAAGATGAATCAAGCCTTTGACCAAGGAGACGTACTCGTTCAAAAAATCGTTCCTATAAAAAAAACCGACACTCGAGAAACCCTCTATAAAAACCTTTATATTCTTGGAGCTCGAACTTTAATCGACACCTTACCCAAAATAGCCCAAGCCAAACTCAAACCCAAACCTCAAAAAGGGATTCCTGTTCCTGCTCCCAAAATCACTCGCCGGCATGGCTATATTCCCTGGAAAACATTAAAGGGCTTCCTTCAAGCACATCTCCAAAAAAAACCCATACCGCCCCCAAAAAATCTCTTGATTAAGCTTCGCGCCCTAAATCCCTGGCCCGGTGTATGGACCACCACCCCTGATCAAAAAAGATTAAAAATTCTCTCTCTCACACCCAAAATCACCGTTCAATTGGAAGGCAAAAAGCCCACTCCTTTAAATGAAATAAAAAACCAGCTCTTCAAAAACTAAATCCTACTTTTTCGTCTTAGTCTTAGTCTCCGTCGTCTTCTTCTTTTTTTTCTTCATCGCTTTGACGCATTTGGTACAAAATTTACCACTTAATTTTACTTCGCCCACCTTTATCGTAATTTTTTGGATATTTGGCCTGTATGTCTTTGATACCTTCTTGGCCCTACGCCTAAACTTAGCCGAAGCAACACCTCTTCGGTGCATCGATCTTTTTTGCACCACTGCCTTTTTTCCACACAAAGAACATTTAGCCATAATACGTAGTATACTCTCTAAATTAAGAAACCTTGTAAATAATAACACAAGGGTCAACAAAACATGATTATTACCTTTTTGATCTCTGCTATTTCTATTATTTTAGCCATCACCATCCATGAATTTTCTCACGCCTTCGTTGCCGACCGTCTTGGTGATCCAACTCCAAGAGCTCATGGTCGTCTTACCCTAAATCCACTTAAACATCTTGATCCCCTGGGCACACTTGCTCTTTTTATTTTCCGTTTCGGCTGGGGAAAACCAATTCCTATCGATCCCATGAATCTTAAAAACCCTTCTCGAGGAGAAATGCTCATTTCTTTGGCCGGACCCGCTAGTAATCTGGTCACTGCTTTGATTTTTTCCTTGGCTTTCCGTTTTTTGCCCATAGCAAATATACCCTTACTTATAGCCTTCTTTTACACCACTATCGCCATAAGCATCACTCTTGCCATCTTCAATCTCATTCCTCTCTATCCACTGGATGGCAGTAAAATCTTCCTCGGGCTTTTACCCGAAGAAAAAAGAGAATCTTGGGAACAGGCCCTAGTCCAATACTCCACACCCATTCTTCTACTCCTCCTTATCCCTTTCACAGGCAATTCTTTAATCAGCACGGTTATCTTCCCAATTATAAACTTCTTCCTTCGTCTTCTTCTTCCGATCGGTTTTTTCTAAAAAAACAAACCCCTCTCTTTCACTCCGACTCGTTTCGCAAACAATCCAGATCTTTCACCAAATCATCAATCTTTTCATCACTCATTCCATGCGCCCTCGCCCCTTCTTCTAAACTCTCTTGACTCGCCATCGGACATCCGACACAACGAAAACCGTACTTTTCCGCCAAAACCGACCCCAATTCCGGCCATCTTTCAAGAACTTCATCTATTTTCATTTTTTTATCAACCTTTTTTTTCTTGTTTAAACTCATACCAATATAGTAACAGTTAGCTGTTGACAGGACAAGTAGCCTGATTTAGAATTAATTATCTCGTCAAGAACCTAAACATAAAAAGTGATTTTTCTTGTCAAACTACTTGGAAAGGAGACGAAAAGTTCTTTTGAGGAAACGAAAAAGACAGTCTCCCCACTTTATTTTCCAGGAAAAGCTTTTTTGTTAGTCTTGACGAGTTTTTCGAACCCCCAGCTCTTTACGCACTACTTTCACCAATCTCTCTCCTGATCCTCTATTATATTCTGCCTCTTTTTCTATATTTTTCCTAAACTTCCCCGTATATTTCTCGGGGCGCTTTATTAAATCCATAAAAAACCTGGTCAATCCTCCTACTTCTTCTTTAACCCAACCCAAACGCTTCTTCCTTATAATTTCGATGTTCCCTACGTCCTGCGCCGGTACATGTGTTATCGATACAAAAGGTTTCTTTGAAGCCACCACGTCAAAAAGAAAATTAGGTCCGGCTTTTCCCAATACTATGTCTGACACCGCCAATAGCTCATTCATTTTGTCCACCCACCCCAAAACCTTTACCTTTACCACCCCAGTCCTCTTTTTTAACACATCAACATACTTTTCCACGATTGCTCTTAGTGTCCTGTCCGTACCACAGTTAAACACCACTTGCACCTCCTCTTTTGCCAACGCCAAGGCCGGAAAAAGCTTCAAATAAGCCGTAGCTCCCAGGCTCCCACCACCCACAAAAACCGTTAAAATCCCATCTTTCAGGCCATATTTCTTCCTTATTTTCAAAAGATCTACTTTTTCTTCAAAAAACTCCGGCCTAGTTAGCCACCCAACTATCTCTATTTTTTCTTTCTTTACCCCTGCTTTCAACCCGACTTTCACTGTCACTTCGTCATATACCAAATTCTTATCCGCCGCCAAGTCAAAAACCACCGGAAAAGCCGTCCAAGGGTCCGATATGTAATTTATCAAAGAAAAATCATACCCCGCCTTTTTCCTCAATTTAGTCAAAGCATGAGTCAACATGAAGTGAGTGGAAAAAACCAAATCGGGACCTGTTTCATCTACCACCTTTTTTACCTTTGAAGTACTTAAAACTCCTGCCTCTCGAATTATCCTACTTACTGTCTTGGTCTCGAAAATTCTTTTGCCGTGCTTAATTACCGCCGGCATTAGCTTTAAAGTTAAACCATGAGCATAATTAACAAAACCGGCATCCAGCTTAACCTGCTTAAAAGAAACATCAAGATCTTTTTCTTTTTTCAAATAACCATAAGCCGCCTGAGCCAATGCCTTGTGGCCCCAAGGCATATCGTCTGTCAACACCAATATTTTCTTCTTCTTTTTCATCAAACTACATTTTACCAAAAATAAAACCGTTTTCTGGTAAAATTACTCACTAATCTGCCTAGGTAGCTCAGTTGGTTAGAGCACTCCCTTGGTAAGGGAGAGGTCGCGGATTCGACTTCCGCCCTAGGCTCCCGGATTAGGCCTGGGTAGCTCAGTTGGTTAGAGCAGCTGTTTTGTAAACAGCAGGTCGTGGATTCGAATTCCACCCCAGGCTCTCTTTAGGCGGAGGGAGCGAGATTCGAACTCGCGCTTCCCGAAGGAAATCCCGTTTCAAGCGGGACGCATTTGACCACTCTGCCACCCCTCCACGACCTGACCCCAATATTCTATCTCACTCCCGACCAATTTGCCAAAATCCCCACCTTGGGCTACAATCACCCTGTACTGAACTTAAATCCCCTATTATGGCTAAGAAAAAAGGAAATCGTATCATCGTCGCCCTTCTCTGTGGAGAATGCAAAGCTCAAAACTATTTAACTGAGCGCAACAAAATCAACACCGAAAAAAAACTTCTTCTCAAAAAGTACTGCCGATGGTGTAGAAAAAAAACCGAACACAAAGAATCCAGTAGGCTAAAATAATCTCAAAGTGCCCCCCTTCCTCAAACAAAAAATCATCCAATCCATTCGAGCCCATTTTTTGGAAAAAAACTTCCAAG
>DAOUWE010000029.1 GCA_030667285.1 Candidatus Shapirobacteria bacterium
GGGAAGAGACTGATTGAAGAGAATCCGACCATAAGAACTTTGAAGGAGCTGATCATCTACACGAACATTGACAAGTTGTCGAAGTTTTATTTTTCCGGTTTCATATGCCAAACCTACTTCTCTTTCGGTGGCAAAAATAGGAAGATTTTGAGGTGTTTTTTCTTTTCCTATATCATCTTCTTGAATTGTGGTCAGGTAATAGCAACCAACAGCCATTTCTTTGGCCGGAATGGTGACCGGACTTCCATCGGAGGGCTTTAGAATGTTTTTGCTGGGAAGCATTAATTTTTTGGCTTCTTTTTGAGATTGCGCAGAAAGTGGCAAATGAACTCCCATTTGGTCACCGTCGAAATCGGCGTTAAAACCGGCACAAACACAGGGGTGAAGGCGAATCGCTAAGGAATCAATCAGAATAGGTTTGAAGGCCTGCATGGAAAGTTTGTGGAGAGTGGGAGCTCGGTTTAAAAGAATGTATTTGTTCTTAGTAACACGCTCCAAAGAATCATAAACTTCGGGACTGCGGTGATCAATCAGGCTTTTGGCAGATTTAATGTTGGGTACGAGATCTTTAAGCATGAGGTCGCGAAGAACGAAGGGCCTGAATATTTCCAGAGCGATTTCTTTCGGTAAACCACATTCGTTTAGTTTAAGTTCCGGACCGACTACGATTACACTTCGACCGGAGTAGTCAACTCTTTTTCCTAAAAGATTTCTTCGGAAGCGACCTTTTTTACCACGAAGCAAATCAGAAAGAGAACGAGGTGTTCTTTTCATGGTTTTTCGTTTTCCTCGACATGCTTTTTCGGCATCAATAAGCATGTCGACGGCTTCTTGAAGCATTCTTTTTTCGTTTCTAAGAATTATTTCAGGAGCACCGAGACCCATTAGTTTTTTGAGTCGGTTATTGCGATTTATGACTCGGCGATAAAGATCATTTAAATCAGAAGTAGCAAAACGACCGCCGGTTAATTGGACCATTGGCCTTAAACCCGGAGGAATAACAGGGAGGTTTTCGAATACCATCCAAGAAGGTTTTATTTTGTTTTCAATAAGACCATTTAAAATTCGAATACGATGAAGAATTTTTTTCTTTTTTTGTCTACTGGAAGTTTTCTTGAAAAGGACTTTTTGGTTTTTAACCACTTTTTTCAATTGAAGTTCGTCTAGAACCTTGAGAACAGCCTCGGCTCCCATTTGGTGTTTGAAAAAGAAGTCGGCTTTAAACTGGTTAAGGTGAAAAAGCTCTTCGTCAGTCAGAGTTGACAAGATATCAAGGTGTTTGACTTTTTCTTCTAAGAAACGACCAAGGTTTTCTATTTTACTTTTTTCAGTTTTAATCTGGTTTTTGAGTTTTTGAAGAGCGGTTTTTAATTTAACATCAAGCTCTTCTTGGGCTAAATTAAGTTGTTCCTTGTTTTTAATTTTCTTTTTTAGTTTGTTTTTTTGTATTTCGTTTTCTGCCCTTTGCTCTTTTTCTCTTTTTTGAGCAGAGATTTCTAATTCTTTGTTCTTTTTTTGAATATTATCTTTTAGGTTTTGTGTGGCTTCTTTCTTTTTCTTGATATCGATTTCGGTAACTAAAAATTTGGCAAAGTAAACCACGGCCTCAAGGTCTTTTTGAGGAATTTCCAAAATGACACTCAAAGGCGAAGGGGTGCTCTTTAAAAACCACATGTGAATTACCGGAGAAGCAAGATCGATATGACCCATTCTTTCTCTTCGAACTCGGGAGTGGGTTATCTCGACACCGCATTTGTCACAAATCACACCCTTGAATCTGATTTTTTTGTATTTACCGCAGTAACATTCCCAGTCTTTAACCGGTCCAAATATTTTTTCACAAAAAAGACCATCTTTTTCAGGTCTCCAGGTTCGATAGTTGATGGTTTCAGCCTTGGTTATTTCCCCGCAAGAAATTTCTTTTATGCTCTCTGGAGCGGCAATTTGGATTTTTAGTTTTTTGAAATCTTTGATGTTTTTAAAGGCTGACATGGTTTTTGTTAATTATTTTTTCTAGATTCCCTTTTTTTGTCGGAATCTTCAGTAATGTCTAAAGTTTCTTTGGGTAGATAAGTAGCCTCTTCAGGAGTGATACTGATACCAAGACCGGCTAGTTCTTTGACTAAAACCATGAATGACTCAGGAAGGGTTGGTGGTGGAATTTTTTGACCTTTTATGATGGCCTGGAAGGCCTTGGTGCGACCGTCAATATCGTCTGATTTAATGGTCAACATTTCTTGAAGCATGTAAGCGGCGCGGTGTGCCTCCAGGGCCCAGACTTCCATTTCTCCAAGTCTTTGTCCGCCCATTCTGGCCTTGCCTCCAAGAGGCTGTTGGGTAACCAAAGAATAAGGTCCGGTGGAACGAGCATGGACTTTGTCTTCAACCATGTGGATTAGTTTCAATATATATCCGTAACCGACTAATATCTTTTGATCATAAGCTTCACCTGTTCGTCCGTCGTAAAGAGTGGTCTTGCCGTCTTTTGGTAATCCGGCGCTTTCAAGCTCTTGGGCAATTCGTTCTTCGGGATAGTTTTCGAAAACCGGAACAGCGTAGTGTTTGTTCATTTTTTTACCGGCCCATCCCAAAATGGCTTCAAGAATTTGACCAAGATTCATACGAGCGATGACCGAGAGTGGAGAAATGACGATATCGACGGGAGTTCCGTCTTCTAATCGTGGCATGTCATAAGCCGACATGATTCGGCTAACAACACCCTTGTTTCCGTGTCTTCCGGCAACTTTGTCACCTTCTTGGACTTGACGCATTTGAGCAACATAGACCTTGACGACTTTTTCGACACCGGGATCCAGCTCGTCACCTTTTTCTCTATCGAGAATGGCGACATTAATGACAATCCCGCCTTCCCCGTTGGGGACACGAAGACTAGTGTCTTTTACTTCTCTGGCTTTTTCACCAAAAATAGCTCTTAAAAGTCGTTCTTCGGCAGTTAATTCTTTTTCGCCTTTGGGTTCTACTTTACCAACAAGGATGTCGTTAGGACCGACCTTGGCTCCAACCATGACAATTCCGTCTTCAGTGAGACGAGCAAGATCAGGATCGGAAACATTGGGAATGTCTTTGGTTAATTCTTCGGGTCCAAGTTTAGTTTCTACAACCTGAGCTTCGTATTCTGAAATCTGAATGGAGGTGAAAAGATCTTTTTTAACCAGGCGATCAGAGATAAGAATAGAATCCTCATAGCCCAGACCATCGATGGAAGCGTAGGCAACCAAAAGATTGCGACCAAGAGCTAGTTCGCCCTGATCAGATGAAGGTCCGTCAGCCAAAATGTCGCCTTTTGTTACTTTGTCGCCAAGATCGACAAGGGTTTTTTGGTTGTAACAAGTTCCGTATGGTGAGGTTCTTTTGAATTTGTGAACGTAGTAAGTGGCTTCTTTTCCTGTTTTGTTTAGCTCAATCCAGTCAGGAAGTTCTTCTTTGAGATCGGCTTTTTTGTCCAACTTAATGACGATTTTTGAAGCGTCCAGCCAAATGACTTTTCCGTTGTGTTGTGATTTTACGACTCGGTTGAGAGCACCGATTATGTCAGCTTCCATGCCGGTACCGACCAAGGGTCGTTCGGTTTTGACCAAAGGAGCGGCTTGACATTGCATGTGTGATCCCATTAAGGCTCTAGTAGAATCGTCGTGGTCCAAAAAGGGAATAAGGGATGCTGAAGTTCCGACAACCTGACGAGGTACTAGGTCTATGTATTGAACATTGCCAAGAGCTGCTTCGAAAAATTCATTTTTATAACGAATTGGAACCCATTTTTGGGTAATTTCATTATTTTTGTTTCTTTTGATTCCTCGATGAGTAATGTAATATTTGAATTCGTCATCAGCAGTTAAATATTCCGGTTTGTTTCCGATTTTTGCCTTGCCATTTTTGTGAACAACGGGTAAATAAGGAGCTTCTAAAAATCCGTACTCGTTGACTCGAGCATAAAGAGCCAAATAAGTAACTAAGCCGATGTTTGGACCTTCGGGAGATCGAACGGGACAGATACGGGAATATTGTGAACCGTGAACGTCTCGAATGGAAAAAGAAGCTCTTTCGCGACTTAGACCTCCCGGACCGACCACGGTCACGCGTCGAAGAAGATCAAGTTCTGCCAAAGGATTGGTTTGATCAAGAATGGCAGAAAGTTGGTTGCTTCTGAAAAAAGTGTTTAGGGCGGAGGTGAAAGGCTGAGGGTTAACAATTTGAGAAGGAGTAACCACTTCTTTGGTTGAGGCAAGACTCATTTTTTCTTTAATCATGCGCTCGAAACGAAGAGCGGCAGGCTTGAGGGCAATATGAGTGATAATTTCTCCCACCTGGCGGAGGCGTCGATTTCCCAAATGATCGATATCGTCTAGGTCTTTTTCTTCGCCTTTTTGAAGCTTGATGAGGTGTTCAATGGTGTTTGTTATGTCTTTTTGATGCAGAACCCAGTTTTCTTCGTTTTTGTCATTGAGATTTGAATTAAACTTTTTATTTATTTTATGACGACCGACTCTTCCAAGTTCGTAGGTTTTTAGTTTGAAAAAACGATCAGAAAAAAGAGCTTGGGCGTTTTCCAAGATCGCCGGTTCGCCGGGGCGGAGTTTTCTATAAAATTCGAGAAGGGCTTCTTCTTGGGTTTTGGCGGAATCAGCCTCGATGGTCGGGATTATAAAATCAGAAAATTGTTTGATTAAATCCTTGTCAGAAAAAGGATATAGAGATCTCAGAACAACAGTGGCAGGGAATTTGCGTCGGCGGTCGATGCGGGCAAAAATTACGTTTTTGCGACCCACGAAGAATTCTAGCCAAGAGCCATGTACCGGTCGGATTTCAGCTTTGAAAAGCATTTTTCCTGTGGAGCGGTCTTGTTCGCCGGTGAAATAAATTCCGGGAGAGCGAATCAATTGGCTAATTATTCCGCGCTCAATACCGTTGATGATAAAAGTACCCTCGGGGGTCATCTGTGGAAGGTTGATGAGAAAAACTTCTTCTTCTCTGGTTTTTCCAGTGCGCTTGTTGGTGAGAATGGTATTGATTTTTATGGGGAGAGAGTAGCTTAGACCTTTTTCTTTGGCTTGAGTCGGAGTGAGATTTGGCTTGCTGATTTGAAATTCACCTAACGCCAGGGACCAATTGTTGCCGGTATAGTCGGTGATTGGACTTAGAGATTCGAAAATTCCTTTTAGGTCTTCTTTGAGAAATTTTTGCCAAGATTCTTTTTGAACATGAACAAGATCCATTTTGGGCAGATTATTGAATTTTTCTCCCCAGTTTGTTCTTTTGGCCGATGTCATTTACTAAATTAAGGTTAAATTTCTAGCTTTTGATAAAAAAAATTACGGACTTTCTTATTAAGTCCGTACTTGGTTTCGGGCGCAGATATTCTATACGTTTTAGTTTGGCGGGTCAATAGGCAGTTTCGAATATCCAGGCGCTTTGGGGTATTGTAAGGGTATTTTTCAAAAAAGTCTATATTCAGTTTCTTTTGTCTTGTTTTTTATTAATTAGTTCTTGCATTAAATCACCGTATTTCTTATTTTCAATTTTACTGTTTGGAGAAATTAAGGCCAATAAACGAACACATTCTTCCCTTGCTGATTCTTTTTCCGCTGGTGAACCCACCATTTTTTCAATTTCAATGAAACAACCTAATTTATCAACATTGTCTAAATCAATATTAAAACCTTTGTATTTATAAGATTCTCTGTGTTTATCTATCGTAAATGCTTCTTTGAAGCCGAGCTTATTTAAGAAAGTTACTCCGATATCAATATTGCTTATTTCTGATTTTAATTCTATGCCTCCACTTGTTCTGCAAATCTCCTTAAACTGAAGCGAGCATTTGCCATTCACTGATCTAATTCTGGGAACGATTCCTCCCTCTACAATCATGTTTTTTGAATCCAGAAACATTGGATGTCCAAAAATTTTGTCAATTTGGTGAACAGATTTTGAAAGACTTGCCTTAAGCTCTTTGAGTTTCTTTTTGATTTCGGCAAAATTATCAACTTTGGCTCTAATTTCAACTTCTATCATGGTGATGAATAAAAAATATTTAGTAATTTTCTCACTTGATTTATTATACGTGAAGATTGTTTGGATGAGTTTCTTTTGATGGTGAGGTCGTCGATGATGAGATTTTGGGGTTGATCAATGCAATAGGGCTGAGCGAAGTGAAAATTTGAAAAGAGGAAAGGGGTTCAAGTTCTTTTGACCGCTAAAAAATCTACTTGGCCAAGAGGAAAAGTATGACTATCTCTCGGTAGCCGAAGACTTTCAACAAGATTAAGAGTTTGTCGAGGGCGGCTAGGATCAAGAGCCGATGGAATAAGAGCTGCATCAGTTAGGTCTATGCACTGTTCATCGAGATTGAAACGGTGGGGTGTGGGGCCTTCATATACTCCATAAGCGGTTCTTCCGGGTCGCATTATTAATACTCTGTCGCCTGGCTTAATTGCATGGTGGAAACGAACAAGATCAGAATTTACGATAACTATTTTTCCTGTCTTTTTTTCTCTTGTCTTTTTTTCTCTTGTCATTTTTTCTAGCTCAATTATACACTAAAGGATGGTTGTA
>DAOUWE010000017.1 GCA_030667285.1 Candidatus Shapirobacteria bacterium
ACGATTTCTAAAAGAGAGATGCCGGATTTGTTGAAATCAATTAAAGTGTGATTTCCTTCGTGGATAGACTTGGCGGCGTCTTCTTCCATGTGGGCCTCTGAAATGTGAATGGTTTTTTCTTGTCCATTTATGTTGGTTTTGACCTGACCACCTTGAATTATCGGTTCGTAAAATTGACTAATTTGATAACCCTTAGGAAGGTCGGGGTAAAAGTAGTTTTTACGATCAAAATGAGTAAGTGGATTGATTTTGGATCCTAGAGCCAGGCCAACAAGAATGGTTCTTTTTAAAAATTCTTTATTGGGAACAGGAAGGGCGCCGGGGAGACCTAGACAAACAGGGCAAGTGTGAGTGTTGGGATTAGAGCCGAAATAATCAGCAGAACAGGAACAGAAAGCCTTGGTTTTGGTTTTGATTTGGATGTGGATTTCGAGGCCGATAACGGGTGTGATTTTCATAATTGAGGATGTTTAAGATGGTAATCGGTTAGTTGTTGATACTGGTGGCCAAGGGAAAAAAGCTTGGCTTCGTTGAAATAATTACCAATAAGCTGAAAACCGATAGGGAGATGCTCTCTTGAGGGACTGTTTCCGGGAAGAGCAAGAGAGGGAAGGCCGGCGACATTGGTACAAACAGTGTAAACGTCAGCCAAGTACATCTGTAGAGGGTTGTTTGCCTTCTCCCCGATGGGCCAGGCGGGGGTAGGAGAAATGGGAGCAAGAAGAAAATCGATTTTTTCGAATGCTTTTTGAAATTCTTCTTTAATGAGAGTGCGGACCCGGGAAGCTTTGGTATAGTAAGCATCGTAGTATCCGGCAGAAAGAGCGTAAGTGCCGATGATAATTCTTCTTTTTAATTCCGGCTCCATGTATTTTCCACGGGTTTCAAGATAGTAGGAAAAAAGATCGTTTTGGCCTTTTTTTGATTGACCAAATCTAAGACCATCATAACGAGCCATATTGCTGGAAATCTCGCAGGGCACGAGAATGTAGTAAACAGCGATACCAAGGTTCGTATTGGGTAAAGATATTTCTATCAACTCTGCCCCGTTTTTTTCAAAAAGAGTAGCAGTTTCTTGAACCTTTTTTTTGACTTCGGGATCAATGGAACCGGTGAAATATTCTTGAGGGAGTCCTATTTTTAAACCTTTTATGTCAGTATTGGTCAAAAGGTTTGGATAATCAGGAACTTTTTGGTGGCTAGAAGTGGCGTCCTTAGAATCCCGTCCAGCCATGATAGAAGTGAGGAGGGAAAGATCCTCGGTAGTGTGAGCAAAAGCTCCGGGACAATCAAAAGAAGAGGCCATGGCGGCAATACCATAGCGAGAATTAAGACCATAGGTGGTTTTAAGACCGGTAACGGAACAGAGAGAAGAAGGCTGGCGGATGGAGCCACCGGTATCGGTACCTAGAGCAAAAGTGCAGAGTCCGGCAGAAAGGGCGGCGGCGGAACCACCCGAGGAACCGCCGGGAACAAGAGATGTATCCCAGGGATTTTTGGTGGTGAAGAAACCGGAATTTTCAGTACTGCCTCCGAAAGCAAAAGCATCAGTGTTAGTTTTGCCGATAAGAATGGCGTCTTGGTCGATAAGGTGTTGATAAACAGTGGAGGAATATTGAGGAATATAGCCCTTGAGAACCTGGGAACCGGCAGTGGATTCTATGCCTTTGGTCAAATAGATATCTTTGACAGCCATGGTGACTCCAAAGAGTTTGCCTAGTTTTTGGCCATTTTTGATTTTTTGGTCTATCTTTCGGGCGGTTTTGAGAGCTTCTTTTTCGGTGACGGTAATGAAAGCCTTTATCTCGGGATCGATTTTTCGAATAAGATCAAGATAAAATCGGACTAACTCGGTAGCGGTGTATTTCCCCTCTTTGAGATCTGTTTGGATTTTTGAAATGGAAGAAAAAGGATTGAGGTTCATTTTTTAATGGTTTGCGGGGCGACAATATAATTTTTGATGGTTTTTGAGGCGGTTGAAAGGGCGGTTTTTTGAGAGAAACAGTCTTTGGGGTGGTCGGAGCGAAGATCAGAAGGAGAGAGTGGATCGAGAGCGGTTTGAAAAAAAGGAGGAGTGTTTTTAGTATCGACTTGATTCAGGCGGTCCATGTAAGAAAGAACTTCCGAGATTTGTTTAGTGTAGGTTTTCTTTTCTTTTTCTGAAAGCCGAAGGCGGGCTAATTTGGCGACGTGGTCGATGTCTTTGATGGAAATTTTAGATTTGGACATAGATTAATTCTATCACCCGATTGGTTAGAGAGGCAGTCTGGATTTGAGACGTAGAAGTTTCCATCGAAGAGAATCGGCCTTAGTATAGAGCTTATAAAGAGCAGGGTTTAAAACGAAATCGTGAGAACCGACAAATTCAGTTAGGGTTCCGCCAAATCCCTGTTTAAAACGATGAACCCCGTAGGAAAAATCTTTGTCTTTCGCATTTGGCCCCAAAGAGCCCCAGAGATCGAAGGTTTTGCAGTTTAGTTTTTTGCCCAAGAGAATTGAGTTGTACATGATGAAGGTACTGGCCATGGTTTCTCGGTGCTCGTGAGAGGAGGCGCCATAAGGATAGAAGAGCTGATCTTTGAGTTTAAAAAGCATAAAGGCGGAGAGTGTTTTTCCCTGGTATTTGGCCAAGAGAATATGAAGCATGCCGGTTGGCTTTAAGACTTTGTACATTTTTTGATGATAGGGACGAGTGTGGAAAAAGATGTTTTGTCTTTTGGCGGTGGCAAATAAAAGATCCAGATATTGATTAAATCCCGACGGACTATTGTCTTCCACTATTTGTACTTGGTGTTTTTGAGCAATCTTGATGTTATAACGGGTTTTTTTGTGCATGGAAGAGAGGAGTTCGTCTTCTTTTTTTTGAAGGTCAATGGTAAAGGTGAAGGGCCAGAAATTAGATTTTGGAGAAGGAAGAAGGTGGGGAAACTTGGGTTTGGGATGGATTAGCTTTTCCTGAGGAGTGTGGATTTTGTGAACTCGGTCTGGTTCCAGCTTAATGAAAATGGAATGGTTTTCCCTGGCAACAGAACGGAGGGCGGATAACATATCTTTTGTTATTTGGGGACCACGAGGGAGATAGCCGATGGTGTAGGGTAATTTGGGAACGGGATGAAAAGAAACTTGGTAGACAGAAATCATTCTGTCTTTTTCGAAAATACCAAGGCGAACTACTTTGTGGCCCTCTTTTTCTTTGAAGTCTCCCCATTCCCAGGACTGAAGGGGGTGCTTGATGAGTCTTTGATATTTAGTTTTTTCTTCGGGATAAAGGATACGAGTGATCATAAAACGAGCTTTTGTAAAAATTGCATATGCTTACATTCAGTATATATCAGGATCGTAGGTGAAGTCGTCGTCAAAACGAGAACGAGCACCAGGGCGATAATCGCGAACTCCGAGGTTTTGCTCGATAAGTTTTATAAGGTGGTCGGGAATATCGAGAAGAAAGCGAGAAGGATCCCCCATAGAACTCTTACCAAAATAAAGACGACGCGAGGCGTAGGTGATATATAAAGTTTCTTTAGCTCGAGTTAAGCCCACATAACAGAGACGGCGCTCTTCCTCGACCCCTTCCGGTTCTAAGAGACAGCGAGAGTGAGGTAATATTCCTTCTTCAAATCCGATTAGAAAAACTACTTCAAATTCCAGACCCTTGGCGGAATGAAGAGTCATCAGGCGAACTCCGTATTGTTTTTCTTTGGTCTTTTTTTTCTCCTTTTCTTGGGCAGAAAATTCTTGTTGGACCAGGGCCACGTTTTCAAGAAAATCAGAAAGATCAGGAAAGGAAGAGGCAACCGACCTTAACTCCTTGATGTTTTCCAGTCGACGTTGATCGTCTTCTTTTTTGAGGTCAAATTTTTCTAGATACCCGGAAGAAGTGACAACGGTTTTAAGAGTATCCAAAGAATTGAATTTTTGAGGGTCGTAAGTTTCCATGAACTCTTCATATTTTTTAAGCCTTCTTTTGCCGAGAGCTTTTTGAGCCCGATCGTAGCTTATTTTGTCCTTCGGGTTTATAAGAAGACGCAGAAAAGAAAGGATGTCTTTGATCTCGGTTCGATCGTAGAAACGAGGGCCACCGATAAGAACATAAGGAATTGAATGTCGCAAGAGAGCTTCTTCAATGACACGAGACTGAGCATTCATGCGATAAAGAATGGCCATTTTGGTAAGATCATGTCCTTTGTTTCGATGCAGGTCTTCAATGGTTTGGGCGATGAAATTGGCTTCTTCTAGTTCGGAGTCGGCTTGAAAAAGATTGATAGGGTCTCCTTTGTTTTTTTCGGTGAAAAGCTTGAGAACGGGATGGGTGGTATTTTTGGTGATAACAGAATTGGCTGCATTGAGGATGGTTTGCGTAGAACGATAGTTTTGTTCAAGATTAATAACAGTGGTGTTGGAAAAGTCTTTGGTTAGACTCATTAGATTTCTAAAATCGGCTCCTCGCCAGCCGTATATGGACTGAGAGGCATCGCCGACAGCTGTTATTTGCCGGTGTTTTTTGGAGAGAAGTTTGGTTAGCAAGTATTGAACTTGGTTAGTGTCTTGGTATTCATCAACAAGAACGAACTGATAGCGATTTTGATATTTTTCAAGAACATCGGGATGATCCAGAAAGAGAGTTAGAGTTTTTAACAACAGATCGTTGAAATCCAGAGCAGACATTTCTTCCAAGGTTTTTTGGTATTTTTTGTAAACTTTGGAGGCAGTTTCTTGCCAGAAACCACGAGAGGTGGTCTGTTGGTCTGAGGGTGAAAGGCCCTGGTGCTTGGCGGCTTCGATGGTGTAAAGAAGAGAGCCAGGTTTGAATTCTTTGGGGTCTAGGTCCAGGTCTTTGAGAATTTTTTTAATGAGATTTTGTTGATCGGCTGTGTCAAAAATAACATAATTTCGATCAATGCCGATTAGATGACCATCGATTCTTAAGGTGCGAGCACAAAAAGAGTGAAAGGTACCGGCAAAAAAATCATTATTAAAATTAGTATCTTTGAGAATTTTTTTAAGACGATTTTTCATTTCTCCGGCGGCTTTGTTGGTGAAAGTGAGGAGAAGAATGTTTTGAGGTTTGGCCAAACCTTTTTTTATAAACCAAGCGGCTCGACTGACTAGAACTCGAGTTTTACCGGAACCGGCGCCGGCTAAAATCAGAAGAGGACTACCGCTGTGAGTGACGGCTTTTTTTTGGTCGGAATTTAGAGATGAGAGTATAGAATCCATACAGGTTAGATTATCACTTTTTTGGTAAAATGAGTGGAGTGTTTAAAGATAAAATTTGTTTTAACCGAAAGAAAGTGGTTTTAGTGGTGGTTTTGCTTTTGGTGGCAGGAATGGTATTTCTAATGACTGTCCTGGGAACAGTAAGTTCGACTGCTTTTAAATACATGACTCTTTCCGGGATTAAAAAAGAATGGATTACAGAATATCTAAAATCTCCTAAGGAAGAAATAAAGCAAGATGAAGGAAAAACCAATTTCTTGATTCTTGGGTATCATCGGGATCATGATCAGAATGGAGATGATATGACAGACACGATAGTAGTGATGTCCTATGAACATGAAAAGGGCGAGATGGAGATGATTTCAGTACCGAGAGATATTTGGGATGAAGAGATGAAAGCAAAGATTAATAGCGCCTATCATTACGGCGGATTAGAGCTGGCCAAAGAGGCTATCGGAAGGGTGGTGGGGGGGCCGATTCATTATAGTGCGGTGATTGATTTTAATGGTTTTTTGGCAGTAACGGATGCGGTGGGAGGAATAGTGGTTGATGTTCCGGAAGCATTTGATGATTATCGTTTTCCTATTCTGGGAAAAGAAAAAGATCTTTGTGGAGATGTGTTTTATACCGAAGGAAAGGATTATGCATGTCGGTATGAGCATGTGTATTTTGACAAAGGACTTACTTCTTTGACAGGCGAGAGAGCTCTTCAATATGTAAGGTCGAGAAAAGCTTGGGGAGATGAGGGAAGTGATTTCGCGAGGTCGAGACGGCAACAGCAAGTAATAGAAGCAATAACAAAGAAAGTCTCAGACGGGAGCTTTTTGGGTGATCCGGAAAATATGGCGAGTTTGCTTTCGATCTATAGGGATTTTGCCAAAACAGATATGGCCAAGAGTGATTATTTTAATCTTATTAACTTTGGATTCCAGAATTATAAGGGGTTGTTGGAGGTGGAGATAGAAAAGGTGTTTTTGGACCAAGAAGTGGACGAAGATGGAAGACTGATACTTTATCATCCCGAATATCACTACAGTGGCCAGTGGGTGTTATTGAAAAGATAGATTCTAATTTAATTTGTAGATGGTTGTGTCGCCGGAGGTGAAAATAGGAGTGGCGAGTTGGGGAAAAAGATCTTCATTGATGTTCTTGTATTTTTCTCTCTCTAGGTCTCCTACCACTATGTATTCCACAGAGTATTTTTGAAGGATAGGGAGAGCTTGTTGAGAGGAAGTGGCTTCGTAAATTTTTCTGACTTCTTCGGCTCTGGCTCCGGGTTCGTCGTAACCTCCGCGCCAAAGCCATTCGTGAACTAACCAGCCCTGGACGGTAGGTAAACCGGTGGCAGAAGAAACGTGATTGTAAAGAGTGTAGCTGTCCCCTGCTGCTTCTAAAATAACCGGTTGTCCGGAAATATTTTTGTTGATCCAGTTGACGGCTTCATAGGAATCGGGGTGGGCTTTTTTAAGAAAATTTAAACCATAAAGCCCTTGGTATTCTTTCAGATTTCCGTAGTAACCGCGAATGGCAAAATAGGGATAAGCCAAATGAGAAGAGAAAACTAAAAAGAAAATGGTGATAAAGAGGAAACGGAGAGGTTTTTGTTTTTTAAGAGCTTGTTTGGCCCTAAAGAGAACATAGCCGGCAATTAAGGCATAGATCATGAAAGCTTCGTAAACCAGTTTAAACATGGTGTTGGCTCGGCGATGAGAGTAGATATAAATATCTTTGATGTAACCGATTTCGGGCAAAATAATGAGAATGGTTGCAACTAGAATAGCCGTGAGAACAAAAAGATCGGTGGGTAAAAATTTCCGATGAGATTTGATTTTGATTTTTTTCCTCAGCAAAATGAGAAGGAGAAAGAGAGAGGAGATGATCCAGAAACCCCCGTAAAGAATGAATAGTTGGTAGAAGGGGGTATGGGAATCTGACCACTTGAGACCCTCCCCGAGGACCTTGAAATGAAGAGTGAAAGGGAGAGTAAAAACAAACCAAGCAAAAATAGTAGAAAGGCCAATAAGGGCGGTGCGAAAGATAACGGTTTTGATTCTAATCCAGGGTTCTTTTTGATTCTTGGTGAGAAAGATTTGAAGGAAAAAAATGAAGAAGGCAAAAAGGAGACCGTGGACTCCAAAATCCCAAGCGTTGGTCATATACATAATGGAAAGAGTGAGGCCGGCAGGAAGAGCCAGAAGAAGATGGTTGGTTTCGATAAGTTTTTTGGTTTTTAATACAGAAGAGTAACTCAGGAAAACGAGCAAGAGAGCTAGGAAGAAAATAACGTGAGGAATATCATTCATATGTCCATGAAGATCGGCGACGACGAAAGAGTAAAGGGGAAATTCGTGAATAGTTTTGTCTTCGATATCCGGATCGTGACCGATAAAACGAGTAGCGTCCGGATACCAATATTGTTTACTGGCTTCTGTTACTGAAATATTTTTTTCTTGACTGATTTTTTTTATTTTGTAAATAGGATGTAAATTTCCTCCAAGAGAAATGAGAAGAGCGGAAACGAGGCCGGCAAAAATGATTGGTTTTAATTTTATTTTTCGCAGAGCAAGGAAGCAAAGGTTGCTGGTAAAAGAAAAAGCGAGAGAGAAAGTGAGGGCAAAAGAAGTGGCCATGAGAAGGTTGTAAGTAATGGCAGAACTTAGAGTTGAGAGCTTGGTCCAAAAAGTGGCGATAAGGTGGCCAAAATAATAGTAATTAATGGATTGACCGGCAAACCACATATCGGCCGGAGGTAGCCATTTGGCTCTAAGTGCAGAATTGACAAAACCCCAGTCCATAAATTTTTCCAGTCCTTCAATGCGAGGAGCAAAGCCGCGAATATAAGCCCAAAAAGCAAGAGCGGAAAAGAAGAGGAGTTCTTGAGAAATAAAGATGGGGAGTTTTTCTTTAATGGTTTTTAGGAAGCCCTTTTTTTCAAGAGGATATCGGGAAAAAAAGTAGAGATTGAGAGCAAAAACAAACAGAAGAACCAGGAGCATGGATTCGTGATAGAAAGGCAAAATGCGAGCGATACCTAAAACAAATAAAAGGTAAGTGATTAAGGCTCCCGATATAGCTTTGGAGAAAAGATAGCCCTTATCCCAAAAACGAGAAAATAGCTTGAAGGTCAAGGGGAGAAAAAGAGAAGAAACGAGAAAGATGAGAAGCCACCAAGAAAAAATGTAGGGAAAATCGGAGAGCATGGTAGGTATATTATGACTCCAAGGAATAAGGCTGGCAAAGGGAATGAGTGTGGATAGATAATAAATGCCGGCTCCAATAAGAGAGCCACCAATAAAGTCGACAGGATAATGAAGAGAAAGAAAAACTCTTAGGAGAGCGGCGGAATTTAGAAGCAGGATAATAAGAGCATAATGGGGCGGTTTGATAAACAAAAGGAGGAAGGTGAAAAAGACAGCTTTAACGGCGTGACCGGATGGAAAACTACCGATTTTGTACCAACTTTGAATAAAGC
>DAOUWE010000062.1 GCA_030667285.1 Candidatus Shapirobacteria bacterium
AAAATTTTAATCTGCCTGCTTCCTGCAATTTTCTGAATGTCTCTGTTCCGGGCAACGGCGTAAGAATCAGGAACTGCACCGTGCTGATTCGGCTTTGGTTAACAAATTTAATTGTTTCTTCCCACCAAGCAATTCTTTTTTCTTTGGAAAGCCAGAAAAAAGTCATGAATAACTGCAGGAGCACCAAGGGTAGGATTGAAGCATATTTTAAACTGCTATTAATAGGTGCTGTACCAACCACCAAAATCGCCAGCATTATTCCCCAAAACCAGATATTTTTAGAGCCTTTTAATTTGTTAGTATCTTGAGTTGTTATTTGGAAGTCTCCGTCTTTCCTGCCGTTGCCAAAAACAAACTCCATTATCAAACCAACTAAGATGGCAAAAATAACTGAAAGAATAAATCTAACTATGCTAAAACCCCAACCAATTCTTTGGCCGGTAAAGAGAATCGTAACGATATTAAAAGCAGGGCCGGCATAGAGAAGGGTGACGGCAATACCCAGGCCAGCACCTTTTTTCCAAATACCGGCGAACAAAGGCAGAATGGTGCAAGAGCAGACTTCAATTAAAAAACCTGCTGTGACGGCAATCAAATAAGCCAGTGCTTTTTTTGTTTTACCGCCTAGATATTTTAAGATTGACTGCGAATCAATGAGGCTGTTGATAGCACCGGCGATAAAGAAGGCGGGGACGAGACAAAAGAGAACATGGGCCGAAAGATAGTCCACCAATCCCAGCCAACCCTGATAGATGGCTTGACCAATTAGCCCTTGGACCAGTTCTTGAGCTAAAAAATTACCTATTTGTTTTTGCCAAAGGTAGATAATTAGATAAGTGGCACCCAGAAGTCCCAGGACCCAGTTTTTTTTGAGTATTTTCATAAATTTCATTATTTATTTCCCCTTTGCTTCTAGAATAAGTTTTTTAATCTTTTCAATGTCCGGAATGAAACCAGTCATCACCGCCTTGCCATCTATTGCCAGAACAGGACTGCTCATGACTCCCATTTCTATAATTTTTTGAATGCTTTCTTGGCCCGTTAGATGCTCGACTTTTTCTTTGAGATTTAGTTGTCCGACTGCTTCTTTGGTTAGTTCGTATAGCTTATTACAATTAGAACATCCCGTACCTAAGATTTGTATTTTCATTTTTACTTCTGGTGTAAATTTAAAAAATTATTTAATAGAGATAAATTATTTTTAATAACTTTTTTGTTAATAGTGTAAAAAACATTCAAACCTTTTTTTCTTGATGAAATCAAATTAAGATCTTTTAATGCTTTCAGGTGATGAGAAACTAGGTTTTGTGGCAATTCGAGATATTGCCAAATTTCGCAGACACATTTTTCGCCCTCACAAAGCACGCATAAAATTTTCAGACGATTTTCTTCGGCAATAATTTTTAAAAAATCTACGGCTTTTGCAAGCTCGGCAATTGTTTTCTTGTCTTTACAGCACTTTGGATTCATTGGGTGATATTGATTAATACTATATCAATCTCTGTTGATACTCTAAATTACCGGTGCTTCTTTGTCAACCGTGACATGTTCGTTGTTTAGTTGGGTTTGTTTTGGGGGTGGCTAGTCGTCTTCCGAATCGTTTAGTGATTTTTTTAGACTTTCCAAATAGTCCGGAAAGTAGGTGGAAATGATTGAAATGTCGAACTCGGACAAAATGCTTTCCTTGGATTCTTTGGTTAGTAAAAATCGGAATGATTGCGCTACGACTTTCTGAGGAGTGGATTTGGTTTTAAGTTTTTTGTAAAACTCTTTGGTCATTGAAGTTCGGTGGGAAGTTGAAGTGCCTTTTCCTTTGACTGTGACTTCGAAAATCCAGTCGGGGTCTGATTGTAATTCGAGAATTTTGATTTTTTGACCGGTCATCTGTTTTTATTCTACCTCACTTGTCATTCTTTGGGAACTAAGGGGGTTGAGAAATAGGAGGAAAACGAGTGGCGGCGGTTGAAAAAAAGAGTGAGCTTGGATGCTGGGACATCCAAGCTCTTTCCTTTATTTTTCATCTGACCTGGCCGGCAGAAAGAGTAATACCAAGAATGGTATGGTCCCCACCAGCAAAAAAGCCAGATTTAGCGAGTAGTCAGTGATTAAACCGACTACCGGATTCAAAGGAACCAGGGCCAATCTTGCCAGCAGAGAAATAGCTGAGAGAAGAGTGGCATGGTTCTCGGCCGGAGTTAGAAGCTGAATCCGAGCTTCGATAAAGTCCATTCTGGTTAGGCCGAAACCGCCAGCAAAAAGCAGAACGACAGCTAGGGTGAATGGACTCGGCAACAGACCGACCAGCAGGAAGGACAGTCCGGTGACAAAGGCACTGAAGTTCATAAACTTTTTGGCAGAGTTTTGAAATCTACCAAAATTGGCGGCGACTAAGGCCTCGGCGACAACCATGAAAGAATAGACGAGGCCGTTGTATTGAAGCGGAATCTGGAGCTTTTGCAGAAGTGGTTGATAGAGCCACAAGAGAAAGTAGGCTGAAGCAAATACTCCAACACCGTTTAGGGCTAGGCGCCGAATTTGGGGATCCTTTAAAAGCGACAATCCTTTCAGGGCCATTTTTAGTTTGTTTTCCCTTTTTTTAACTTGAACAGGTTCCGGAATGCGCCAAGCTATCAAGGCTCCCAAAAAACTAGGAATAACCATCAGAAGCATAGGGATATTTAATCCCCAGCGAGCGGCAATCCAACTACCGACCTGAGCCGAAAGGCCGTAAGTGATGAGTCTGGCGGCTCGAGTCTGGCCTCTTATTTTTTGGATTTCTTCCTTCCTACCCTGGGCTTGAAGTATCCCAAAAAGAAGGGCGTTGTCGGCGCCCGACATTAGAGAAACTCCCAAGGCTAGGAGTAACTCCCCTACCAGAAAGACCCAGAAGTTAGGAATTGAGCCGTAGACGAGAAAGCCCAAGCCGGCAAGAAAACTGCCTAGAACGAGTGACTGTCTACGACCAACCATGTCGGCAACCAGTCCTGTTGGAATTTCCAAAAGGACGACGCCGAGACAGAATATAGACTGGAGAATTTGGATCTGAGTTTGATTCAGACCACCCCAGTCTTTGAAAAACACCACCAGCACGGCAGAAAAGAGATGTATTCCGCCGAGGATGATGAACAGAAAGTACAGACCGAGTGGTTCTTGAATCTTTTTCATTGTTTTCCTCCTAAGTTATTAAGGTTCCGGCCTAAGTCCACATAATCCCAGACGGGAACAATAAACAGACGCTTTTGTCTGTTTGGCCGGAAAAACCTCCGAAAGGGGGGTAAAAACGAAAAAGCCTCCTTTCGGAGGCTTGTCTGGACGAACGATTAAAAAATTATCTCAAGCAGAAAAGCCTCCCTTTGTTTTGGCTTTGATGTTAGCGGTGACGCCAACACTCTGTCCCATAATGGGGGCACAAAAATACTGATGGTTGCTTGAGCA
>DAOUWE010000056.1 GCA_030667285.1 Candidatus Shapirobacteria bacterium
ATTTGGGGCAAAAAAGCTAGGTTTCCGGGGCAAAGAGTGAGTTTGAAGAGAGAGGTGTTTGATGAAGTAGAAGTGTTTTTTGGTCGTTAGCCATGGCGCAGGTTGCGTACGACCCTGCCTCTTACCCTTGTCTTTTCTGAACCGATTAGCGGATATTTTTTTAGTAATTTTTCGGCGGTGGTGCCGGGGCGGGAGGAAAAGCGAAAGGTGTGGATTTTTTGAAAAGGAAATTTTTTCAGAAGACTAGCGGTGTCTTGAAAGTCCTTTTCAGTTTCTCCAGGGAAACCGACAATGATATCGGTACCGAGTTTCAGTCCGGGTATTTTTAGGCATTTTTCGAGAGTTTTTTCAATTTTCTTTTTGGTGTAGGGACGATTCATAAGTTTTAGGATTTTATTTGATCCGGATTGGATGGGGACGTGTATAAACTTTTTAAGTCTTCGAGGGTATTTTTGATGAAGGTTCAAGAAGTTCGGAGTGATAGAGTTTGTGGGTATGGAGCCGAGTGAAACGAGAGAAATGTCGGTTTTTTCTAGAAGATTTTTTAAAAGCTTGTCTAAGCCGGGTCGATAGAGATCAAGATTGACTCCGGTGAGGATGAGTTCGGTGTAGCCATTTTTGACTGTATTTTTAACAGTGGCCAGAGCATCTTTTATAGGAAGCGACCACAGCTTTGTCCGACGATAAGGAACAATACAGTAAGTACAATAATGATCACAACCGGACTGAATCTTTAAAATGAATTTTTTTGAAGCAGAAAACTTGTCTT
The DNA here is from genome assembly GCA_030667285.1 of Candidatus Shapirobacteria bacterium. Lineage (GTDB taxonomy): Bacteria > Patescibacteriota > Microgenomatia > UBA12405 > JAUWLS01 > JAUWLS01. The sequence goes on from DAOUWE010000056.1 coordinate 770, forward strand.
TTATTTTTGAGTCATATTCTCCCCCGCCCTTTTCTAGTATTTTTTGCTTGTCTTTGTTTTTGAGAATGAAGATATTTTTTTGATTGGAAAAACTGGAAAGGTCAGCACAGCCGGTAGTAATGACGGTGGTTTCGGGCCAGAGACGCTTTAGAGATCGAATTTTTTGCAACGACTCTTTTTCCCCTTTTTTGGTTATGGCGCAGGTATTGACGATTATTATTCCCGGATTCTTGTCAGTTGGTTTGAAATTTCGGTTGACTAGGAGTTGAGATAGCTGGTTGGTTTCGGCGGCGTTTACCCGACAGCCGAAGTTTATGGCCAGAAAAGTTTTGCTTCGACAATCTTTGGTGATTTCTGTTAATTTTTCTTGGGGAGTTATTTTAGGCACGAGATGTATTATAATATATTTGCCTATGCCGGGGTGGCGGAATTGGCAGACGCGCAAGACTTAAAATCTTGTGACCTTTTTGGTCGTGTGGGTTCAAGTCCCACCCTCGGCACTGTTATAATATCTTGTTTTTCGGAGTGTGGCGCAACTGGCTAGCGCGCAGCGTTTGGGACGCTGAGGTTGCAGGTTCGAGTCCTGTCACTCCGACTGCGTGAAACACGCAAGCTTGTGCGGCGGTAGCTCAGTTGGTAGAGCGTCACCCTTCCAAGGTGAAGGTCGCGGGTTCGAAGCCCGTCCGCCGCTCCAAAGTAGAAAGGTGAAGGTCGTTGTACTTTACAATTAACTTGACAAATAGCTTTACAAAAGATGGTTTACAATTAACTTGACAAATAGCTTTACAATTGTTAAAGTGTCTCATGTTTAAGCCACAGTATTCCCTGTCTGGTAAATTATTGACAGCTATTGCCCAAACAGAGCGCTTTTATGGCCAAATAGAGGCTCTGAAAGTGCCCAAAAAGCTGGAACTTAATCTAGAACGCGATAACTTAATTCAATCTTCTTATTCCTCAAACAAAATAGAAGGTAATCCCCTAACCTTACCGGAAGTAACCAATCTTTTACTGGATGATCGAGTTCCTACGAACAGGGACGAAAAAGAAGTGGTTAACTATTTTGAACTGCTTTCTGATTTGGAAAAGTATCAAGATTCAGAGTTTGACGTGAAGCTGGTTAAAAAAATTCATTCTCTTCTTTTGGACGGAGTTGATAAAACGGCCGGAGAGGTTAGAAACGAAAAGGTGGTTGTTGGCAAATATCAAGAGGAAAAAGGCAACTATACTTTGAAAGTTAAACACGAACCCCCGTTTCATGGCCAAAAAGACATTGAATCAGCCCTCAAGGAATTGTTTTCTTGGGTAAGTGATCAAGCTGATCTTCCGGTAGTGGTTTTGGTTGGTATTTTTCACCATCAGTTTGTTTATATTCATCCTTTTGAGGATGGAAATGGCCGAGTTTGTCGACTTTTAAGTACTCTTTTGTTTTTAAAACGACAGTATCGGATAAACAAACTTTTTGTCCTTGATGATTATTACGATATCGACAGAATGCAATATTCTGATATGCTTCACACGGCCGATAAAGGCGATAAAACAGAGTGGCTGGAATACTTTGCGGAAGGGGTCGGGTACTCTCTTCAGAGCGCCCTGGCAAGATTTGAGAATGCAATGCAGGGATTGTCTGTAAAGAATCGCCCTACACCAAAAGAGGGGGAGGTTTTGGTGTTTTTAAAAGAACAGAAAGAGGTTACGTCAAGTGATCTTGCTAAGAAATTTGAAGTTTCTCGTCAACAGGCTCACAACTTATTAAAGTCATTGGTGGATAAAGGACTTCTCGAGCAAAAAGGTAGTACAAAGTCCAGTTATTATTTTTTGAAATAGGTTGAAAAAAGGTGAAGTTCAGAGAATAAAAAATTTTGCTCGTGAGTTAATGGAAAAGAGCAGGGATCCTCAGCATGATTTTACTCATCTGGAGAGGGTGGCCAAGAATGCCTTGAAGATGGTTAAGATTTTGAAGGTGGAGTCGGAAATTGAAAAAGATTTGCTGGTAGTAGCTTCTTATTTACACGATGTAAATCACAGTCATTTTTCGCCTGGTTTGGTTAACTATTTTTCTGAAAAGAGATTTTTGAAGAAGGTTTTACCCGGAGTTTTAAAAAGATTTGATTTGAGCCAGGAGGAGAAGAGGACAATAAGTGAAGCGGTTTATAATTCTCCTTATTCTTTTCCCTTTAAAAAATTGAACAAGGATGGCGATTTGTATTCTAAAATTCTTCAGGATGCGGATACAATCGATTTTTTTAGCAAAGAGAGAGAAAAGAGTTTTAATCAAGCAGAGAAGAAGTTTCTTTTTTATAAAATATTGGGATTATTTTTTTTGAGGGGCCTGAAATACGGTCGGAAACATTTGAAGAATTATTTAAATTTTCCGGAACTAGCCGGACATTTTTATGTATAAAAAATTGAAATGTAAGGGCTGGCCTTGTTTTTATGTTGAGTATGGTCAGAAAAATAAAAAAGTAATTGTTTTTTTGCACGGATATTCTGATTCAGCTAAAACCTTTGAGCCACTCAGGTCTTATTTGGGGAAAAAATACAGAGTTATAATTCCCGATATGCCTATGATTAGAAAGAAAGGGGTGTCTTATGATCTTGAAACCCTGTCGGCTTTTCTAAATGACTTGGTGACAAAGATTGGTTTTTCTAAGTTTGTTTTGTGTGGTTTTTCATTCGGTGGTTTGGTGGCTGCGGATTATGCTTATCGGTATCCGAAAAAAGTTAAAAAGTTATATTTGTTAAATTGTGTTCCTCAGTTTTTGGCTCCAGAAATGGTTGATAGATTGTTATTAAGAATAGAACCTCAAGAGATACCTCGTTTTGTTTATTCTCTATTGGGTTTGTTGAGGGCCAGTAAGGCAGGCAGGTTTTTTACCCTTAAAACAGGTCATTTGGAGAAATCTATAAAGAATACTACCCAAAGGCCCTTTGCTGTTTTGGGAACAATGTATGAGGTTATCAGACACAATATTATCGGGGGTTCGTGCAGAGAGAGGGTAAGAAAGTTCTTAAAGATGCCGATGCCCAAAACTGTAGTTTTATTCAAAGACGATGAGGTTATTTCTTATAAGAAGTATGGTTCGAAGTTGAGAAGGTCGGGAGTAGAG
>DAOUWE010000069.1 GCA_030667285.1 Candidatus Shapirobacteria bacterium
AAAAACTTCTTTTTCTTTCCGGCGGGGTTTCTGCTCGAGCTATGTTCCTCTTTGATTTTGGCCTGGTAATACTTTCTGTCCAAGGCCTCGATCTGCTTCTAAAAAAATCCGCCTCCATTAAACTACTGCTCACAAAAATCATTCCCCTCTTTTCTCTACTTCTTTTGGCATCTTCCGCTTACGTTCTCTTGCACTTCGCTGATTCGACCCAGATTAAAATCGCCCTGAGGAACTCCCTTCCTGGCCTCTTCGTGCTTTTTTCTTTCACCATTGCACTTTTTATTTATCTAAAAAAGAAATCTTTTCGCCCCCTGTTTCTTTGTCTTATTTTTTTACTCACTATCGCTTCTCTTTATTATCCAGCCTGGAAATATTGGTCATTTACTTCCGAACATATTCTTTTTCCTCAAACCCCCATTACTCAAACCCTAGCTGATCTTGAAGATTTTCCTTACCGTTTTAACCCTCGAGACGTAATTCCTCAGAACATGTGGATGCCTTATGGTTTAGAAACCGCTGCGGGCTACGACACCCTTCTTCCTCGCAGGCAAGGAGAATTTTTAACTCTGGTAAAAACCGGCAACGTACCCCCCAAAATCTCCAGGATTCATCTTATGGATAACTTAAACTCTCCTCTCTATCCACTACTAAACAACAAATATCTTCTAGCCAAAAAAACAGACAAAAACGGATACTATGTTCCTGAAGGCCAACCTCCACCCCAGTTACTGGAACCTCGTTACGAGCTAGTTTACGAAGAAGAAACGGTGCAAATATACCGAGACCAAACCGCTCTTGATCGTTTCTACTTTGCCACCGAAGTAAAACATACTACCTCTGACGAAGAGCTCCTTTCCTTTCTAAAAGATGAAGACTTTATTCCTGGTCTCGCCATTCTCGAAACAACTGATCTCCCCGCTGATTACCAAAAAACCGGCTCGGGGGGAGAAGTGAAAATTAACGACTACCGATCCAACCATCTGTCAATCAGTATTAAAGTAAGTAGTCCCTCTGTCCTTGTAAACTCCATGGCCTACTCATCCGGTTGGCAAGCCTACCTTGATGGTCGCGATATTCCTATCTACCAAACCAACTACGCTTTCCAATCTTACCTCGTACCTTCCGGCGAACACCGGCTCGAGCTCTTCTATCAACCTCTAAGTTTCCGCCTTGGTAAAATAGTCAGTCTTTTGGCTTTCTTCTTCTGTCTCTGCTATTACCTAAAGACCAGAAATGAAACTTAAAAAATTTTTCCCTTTTCTATTTTTTCTCCTTCTTTCTGTCGCTCTTTTTTACAAATATTTTTTCAAAAATCTTTATCCCATACCTGCCGACATACTTCTGGGTCATTATCATCCCTGGATAGACCTTCGCTGGGGCGGTATCGAAACCATCTACCCCGTTAAGAATTGGATGCTTTTTGACGGAATAAAACAAATTCTTCCCTGGCGTCTGTTGGTCATAGATCAGCTTAAAAGTGGCCAATTGCCACTTTGGGATCCTCATATTCTTTCCGGCACCCCGCTTTTGGGAAACCTGCAAGCCGCGGCGTTTTATCCATTCAACCTTCTCTTTTGGATTCTGCCGAAATTTGACGCCTGGACCGTTTATCTGATACTACAACCCCTTCTGGCAGCCTTTTTTAATTTTTTATTTTTAAAAGAATTAACCAAGAAAACCATTCCTTCCTTGCTGGGCGGTGTAGCCTGGGGATTTTCCCTCATCATGCTTAATCATCTCGAGCTTGGTATTGACGGACACACAGTCCTCTGGCTTCCCTTAAGTCTTTTTCTCCTGGAAAAGATAAGAAAAGAAGCCAAATCAAAATGGCTAATCCTTCTCTCTCTTTCTATATGCATAACCATGCTTGGAGGGTATCCTCCTCCGGCGATATATAGTCTTATTGTATTGGTTCTATTCCTTCTTTTTAGGCTCAAACCACTTTTTTCAAAAAAAACAGTTCTGATCAGTCTATTCGTATTGTTAGGTTTAGGTCTTTCTGCTCCTCAAATCTTGCCTACCTATAATCTCGGCACCAAAGTGATTCGAGAAGAAACTGTTTTCGGAGAATCAAGCGGTGAAGTATATTTTTTACCGGTTGAAAATCTGGTGATGCTTTTTGCTCCGGACTTTTTCGGACACCCATCCACTTGGAATTTCTCTTCCAAGATCTATTATTCTGACAACGCCTCTGTTGGTGCCGCCTGTTTTGTTTTTTGGAGCCTAAGCTTGGTTTTTCTTTTCAGCAAGAACTTAAAAATTAAAAAATGGAAACCGGAAATAATTTTTTGGTTGCTCTTAGCCCTTATCCCTACTCTGTTTATGATTGATAATCCCCTCGGAAGAAGCTTAAGAAAAATACCCATCAGTTTTTTCTCAGACGTAACTCCCATGAAAATGATTTGGGTGGTTGCCTTTGCACTTGCTGTTCTTTCCGGTTTGACGATGTCGATTTTCGACAACCTCCTTAAAGAAAAAATTAAAATCAAACCCAAAATCTTTTTTTTCCCCCTCGTTCTAATTGCCACCTTCTGGGTTTTAAGTTTTTTACTTCCTGCCAATAAAATTTCTCAGTCAATAGCTCAAAGAAACTTGATTCTTCCCAGTTTTGTATCCGCTTTCACCATTTTCTTCTGTGCTATTTCCCTAAAATTTAAAAAACTATGGAAACCATTATCCATTCTAATTTTATTACTTGCTTCCTTAGAGCTAATTCGACAAGGTTGGAAATACAACTTATTTATCAACAAAGATCTTATTTACCCTCAAACCAAGATCACCAAGCACCTTCAGGAAAACATTGGCCTTAACCGTCTTCTTATTACCAATGCTGAACTTTTACCCTCAAATAGTAATACTCCTTATCAGATTCCCATGATTAATGGTTATGCTTCAATTAGAAACAGTCGCTATGATTATTTGATTCGCCTTATGGATCCCGAACAAAAAACAGAAGATCTGAAAACTTATCCCCGCATCGTATATCAACCCAAATGGAAATCAGAAGTAGCCGATCTTATGGGAGTAAAATACATTCTTTCTTTAGACCCTCTGGATGACGAACAACTAGAGCTTGTCCTGGAAGAAGGGGAGACTAAATTATACGAAAAAAAATCCGCCTACCCCAAAGCCTTTTTTGTCGAAAATTACTTTGTAGAAACCACTATCCCATCCATTGCCCAAAAAATGCAAGAAATTAATCTAAAGAAAGAGGTTGTTTTAGAAAAAGA
>DAOUWE010000072.1 GCA_030667285.1 Candidatus Shapirobacteria bacterium
AGACAAATATGATTGTTTTTTCATCATCGCCGACCTTCACACCCTGACCACTGCTTCTGCTAAAGACAACATAAAAAAACTGGACCAGTACGTCAAAGACCAGGTCCTCGACTACCTCTCAGTTGGCATCGACCCGGAAAAGAGTGTAATTTACCGCCAAAGCCTAGTTCCGGAGGTTGCTTACTTATCTCTTCTCTTTTCCATGCTTGTTACCGTTCCTCGCTGTCAGCGAGTACCTACTCTAAAAGAGGTCATGACTGACTTAAAAATTAAAAAACCCACTCTCGGACTTTTAACTTATCCCGTCCTTCAAGCCGCCGACATTCTCATGGTTAAGGGCAATCTAGTCCCTGTCGGCAAGGACCAAGAAAGCCACGTTGAGCTTACTCGTGAAATAGCCAAAACCTTTAATCGCATGTACAGTTCGGTTTTCCCGGTCCCCAAAGCCCTCATCGGCGAAGTAGGAACTCTTCCCGGCACTGACGGTCAATCCAAAATGAGCAAATCGATCGGAAATTGTATCTACCTTTCAGACGACAAAACTACAGTCGAAAAGAAAGTAATGTCTATGTACACTGACCCCAACCGCATCCATGCCACTGATCCGGGCAAGGTCGAAGGTAATCCGGTCTTTGTCTATCTCGATGCCTTTGGCAAAGATAAAGAAAAAATAGGGAAACTAAAGGACCAATATCGAAAAGGAACAGTCGGCGACGTTGAAGTTAAAAAAATACTTTCATCTACCTTAAACAGTTTTCTTTCTCCTATTAGAGAAAAAAGATCCAAATACGAAAAAGAACCCGGTCTTGTCGAAAAAATCATCGAAGAGGGAACTAAGAAAGCTAAGTCGGAAGCCCAAAAAACCCTCAAAGAAACTCTTTCTGCCATGGGCCTGGAATGAAAACACTTCCGCGGAAATGTAAAAGGAAAATATCTCTGCTATAATAAGCCTCGATTATCTGTTAGGGTCTAACTGCCCGACAAAGGAGAAAAAATGACTACCAAACGATCAGTCCTGAAAGCCGACAAGAGAACCATTCTTGGTCGAAGAAAAATTAGAAAATTAAGACGAGAAGGTTTTATGCCTGCTTCTGTTTACGGCAAAGATTTCAAGTCTATTTCTTTATCTCTTGATCAAAAAGAAGCTTATAAAATTTTCAAAGAATCAGGTACCTCTCAACTTCTGGATCTAAAAATTAAAGACCAAAAAACAACTTTTCCTGTTCTTTTTAAAAATCCTCAACATCACCCTATTAGCGATGATCTTCTTCACATTGATCTCTACAAGGTTAATCTTAAAGAAAAAATTACCGCTCGTGTGCCTTTGGAATTAATCGGCACCTCTCCTGCTGTTGAAGCCGGTAACGTTTTCCTTCAAATCATGAATGATTTGGAAATCGAGGTCCTGCCTGCCAATCTTCCTGAAAAAATACTGGTCGACCTTTCTCTTTTAAAAGAGCCTGGAGATACCATTACTATCGCCGATTTAAAAATCGACAAAAAAGTCACCGTCACTGCTACGCCGGCTGATGCCGTAGCCAAAGTTGAAGAGCCCAAAAAGAAAGAAGAAGTCCCTGTCGCTACCGAAGACGAGACTGCCGAGGGTGAAACCGTTGAAGGCGAAACTCCCGAAGGCGAAACTCCCGAAGGCGAAACTCCCGAAGGCGAGGCAAAACCAGAAGAAAAGAAAGAAGAGAAAAAAACTGAGCCGAAGAAAAAAAAGGAAAAATAACAAGACACTTGACCCCTTCGGGGGTCATTTGTTTCTAAGAAGCTCTCTTTCCATCCTTTCCAACTCTTCATCTATCCCGTCCATTTCTCTTGCCATTCCTATCGATGCCATTGCTTCTTCATAGTTTCCAAGCTCCGTTTCTATTTTGGCTTTTTTTATCCACCAATCTTTATCCTTTTCCTCATCATTCTTCATTTCTTCTAGTCTTTCCACTAAATAACCGGGATACTTCTTTCTCATAAGATCCTTAATTTCATCAATTATCTCTTGATCACTTTCTTTTACTGCCTGATACATACCATCAAAATACACTTCCTCTTTCAAAGACTCTTCCCAATATTCTGCCTCTGTCAGCCCTCTCCACCATTCTAATCTAGCCTCAATATCATTCGGATTTCTAATCATTTCCCTTCTCGCCATTTCTAGTCTTGATAAACTTTTTACTCCCCAAACTCCGTTTGCTAGCACCAAAAAATACAATCCGATCCCCAAAACATATTTTCCATACTTCTTTCCCCATTTTTTCATCTTCTTCAGTTTATCACTCACTCAAATGATAAAATCACCCACCTCATGAAAAAAATAAAACTAAACCTCAAAAATCCTCAAAAAGCTATAAACCACGCCCTCTCTGTTTTAAAAAATGGCGGTCTTTTGGTTTTTCCATCTGACACCGTCTACATTTTGGCCGTCGATGCTACTAATCAAAAAGCAGTGCAAAAACTCCTTTCTTTTAAAAGTCGTTGGACCGGCAAAGCTATTTCTGTTGCTGTTTCTAATCAAAAAATGGCTCAAAAATATGCCACCCTCACTCCTAAAACCCAAAATCTTTACCGAAATCTGCTCCCTGGACCTTTTACCATCGTTTCGAAAGCTAAACATCTTCTTCCTTCCGGCATCGAAGCCGAAGACGGCACTTTGGGTATTCGCATTCCCGACTACAAACCCTTGCTCCGGCTAATTCAAAAACTCGGCCGGCCGATCACCGCTACTTCTGCCAATCTTTCCGGTCGTCGGCCTCACTACAGCCTCTCCGCCTTTCTCTCCCCCTTGTCCCAAAAGAAAAAAGACTTAATTGACCTTTTAATAGATGCCGGAAAACTTCCCAAAAACCTTCCTTCCACGGTTATTGACGCCGTCCAAAAAGAAATCAAAATTCTTAGGAGGGGAGACTTGATAAACTCTTCTTCCCATTCTTTTATTTCTTCAAGTCCTTCTCAAACTCAAAAAATCGCTCAATTCATTTTCCAAAAATCTTTAAAAACAGCTCACACCGGGTGTGTCCCGGGTAGACACATCGGGAACATCTCTCAAAAACCATTAGTTTTCTGTCTCGCTGGCGATCTTGGAGCTGGCAAAACCACATTTGCTCAAGGCATAGGAAAAATACTGGGTCTTAAACATCTTCCTTCTCCTACTTTCAACATCATAAACGAATACCAAATCAACTACCGAAAATTTAAATCATTCCACCATCTTGACC
>DAOUWE010000079.1 GCA_030667285.1 Candidatus Shapirobacteria bacterium
AGAGGGGAAAGAAAGAGAGGGTTAAGAGAAATAGAGCCAAGAAAGCGATATTAGTTTTTTTCATGATGATTAAATTTTAGCTGTAGAATAGGTAATATGTAAAACCTCTTCGGTAGATTCTCCGTCGATATTGAAAGAGGTAATTTTAATGACATTGAGACCGCCGGCTAAATCGATACTGTGTTCAAAATTTCCATCTTCGTCGGCTTCAATGATTTCATCTCCCTCTTTGTGAAGAATGGCAATAATCGACAAGGGTTCGCTTTGGCCGGTAATTTCCAGAGTGCTTTTGCTAACAATGATTTCGTTTTGAGGTGATTCAATCTTTAGATAAATTTTTGATTGAGAAAGGTTTTCTTCTTGAGGTGCGGGTGTATTTTCCGGATCAGGAGCGATATCGTTTTCTGTTATTTCCGGATCGGTATTTTTTTGAAAAAGAGATTGAATCTTTCCCTCTTGGATAGCCCAAAAAGATCCGGTAATAATGAAGCCAAAGATGGCACCGATGGCGATGGCGGTAAACAATTCTTTCTTCATGAATCTAGGTTATCATATAAGAGTAATAAAAACACTATGTATTGGCATAATAGTGTTTTTAGATTGAGAACTTGTGGTATATTTACCTTAAGCATGGAAATTAGAAAAATAAGTCCGAAAGGATTGTTGATTAAACAGAGAGGTGTTGGAGTGGGAGTGAATTTGTTTCCTAAAAAAGATTTGCGGAATTATCGTTCGGAATTGAACATGATTTTATATACCAACGGAGACAAGAGTAAAGAGGAAGATGGATTTTCCGGATTGAAGATTGCCGGTCCAGGGGAATACGAGAGCCGTGGTGTGGAAGTTCAAGGCTGGTATGTGAATTCTAAAGACGAAGGAGAGAAGAAAAGCAGTATATATGTTGTTGAGATGGATGGTTTGGTGCTTTGTATGATGGGAAAAATAACGGAAGGTTTGGCTGATTCTTTGATAGAGAAAATAGGAGCAGTGGACATTTTGTTTTTGGATCTTGGGTCCAAAGTTAAAATGACGGAACTTTGGGAGCAAGTAAAAAAGCTAGGTCCGAATATGATAATACCGGTTAATTTTTTGACCGATAAAGACAAAGAAGTAAAAGAATTTTTAGATGTGGCAGATCAAGAATCGGTGGAAAGTGTGGAAAAAATCAAGGTTGACAGTTCTACCTTGCCGGAGGACAGGGTGGTGGTTATTTTAAATGGTAATAGATAAAACAAGGGTTCCACCTCATTCAGCGGATGCAGAAAGATCGGTTTTGGGGAGTGTTTTGATTGATAAAGATGCGGCTTTGGCGGTGGCGGAATTTTTGCGACCGAGCCATTTTTATGAACCAATTCATGAAAAGATTTTTGAAGTGATGCTGGAGCTTTATGAAGAAAGAACTCCTATCGACGTTGTTACGGTGGCCAACAAACTCAAGAAGAACAAGCTCCTTGAGAAAGTGGGAGGCAGGGCTTATTTGGCCAAGTTGACTTCCACGACACCGACTTCGGCTCATGCTGAGCATTATGGTTTAATAGTTAAAAACTTGTCTGCCAGGAGAGAATTGATTACGGCTGCTTCAAGAATTACAGAGTTGGCTTTTGAAGAAGGAGGAGAGACAACTGATGTATTGGATCGAGCAGAGCAGGAGGTTTTTTCTTTATCCCAACGGCATTTGAAAAACATTCCGGTTTCTTTGCGAGAAATTTTGACTGACAGTTTTGATCGATTGGATGAGTTGCAAAAACTGGGAACAGGACTTAGGGGAGTACCGAGTGGTTTTAAGGATTTGGATAATATTTTGGCCGGTATGCAGGCCAGTAATTTATTAATTTTGGCGGCTAGGCCGGGTATTGGAAAATCGGCTCTTGTTTTGAATATAGCTCGTCATGTAGCTGTAGAATCAAAGCTTCCCACTTGTATTTTTTCTTTGGAAATGAGTAAAGAGGAAATGGTGGATAGGCTTTTGGTGAGACAAGCGATGATTGATGCTTGGAAGTTGAAAACCGGTCAGTTGAGTGACGAGGACTTTTCTTCTTTGTCGGAAGCAATGGGAGTTTTGGCGGAAGTTCCTTTGTATATTGATGACAAACCCGGAATGTCGGTTTTAGAAATGAGAACAAAAGCAAGAAGGCTCCAGGCCGAAAAAGGGCTGGGTTTGGTGATTGTTGATTATTTACAATTAATGCGAGGAGTTACGAAAGACAACAGAGTACAAGAGGTTTCAGAAATTTCACAGGGTTTGAAAAACCTGGCTAGAGAATTAAAAGTGCCGGTTTTGGCGGCAGCTCAGCTTTCTAGAGCAATCGAGAGCAGGGGAGGGGGGAGGCCTCGATTGGCTGATTTGAGAGAGAGTGGAAGCATTGAGCAAGATGCGGATGTGGTTATGTTTTTGTGGAGAGAAGACGAGGAGAATAAAGAAGGTGTTACTTTTGAAATATCGAAGCACAGAAATGGTCCGGTTGGCTCTTTCCCTCTTTATTTCAATGCCAAGCAGGTTAGTTTTTTTGGCATGGATAAAAAATAATGAGATAATTGAAGGGTTAATAATTGATTTTTTAGCCGGGGTGGCGGAATTGGCAGACGCGCACGACTCAAAATCGTGTGATCGCAAGATCGTGTGGGTTCAACTCCCACCCTCGGCACTGTAATGGTTTTATGTGCGGTGGGTTGCAGTTTTTCATATATAATGTATAGATTATGATAGCGGTGTGGGAAGGATTGTCGTTTACTTTATTTGGGGTGTTTTTTGCCTTAGGTATGGTTTTTTATCAATATGGGTTTGGAAAGCACTGAAGGATGATTTTTTAAAAAAAGAGCTTGTGGGAATGGTTTGGTTTAGTAGCTTTTTTGGTATTTTGGGCGGAAGGTTGGTTTTTCTTTTGTGCCGGGAGAGGGAATCGAACCCTCATGGATAAATCCACACGATTTTGAGTCGTGCGCGTCTG
>DAOUWE010000067.1 GCA_030667285.1 Candidatus Shapirobacteria bacterium
ACAACCTTTTAATCTGGCTCTCTTGGCTAAAATGAACTACGACGATACTTATGAATATCCTCTCAGAAGAAAAGAAGCCCCCCTATTTACTATTCATGAAAACCTCACCGATCAACTCTTCGTCATTTGTGAACCACATCCGGACATAGACTGCGATCCACACAGCAATCCTCTCTGGGAAATTGCCGCTTTTGGATGGGCGAAAGAGATCGGCAAGTGGTCTGTTGGCGATATTAGTATCACCAAACTCGTCCATGTTCAGGAATAGAATCATCTCTTTTGTTAAGAAAAACAAACTAATTCTCCTCATCTGGCTTTTGGGTTTGTTTTGTCGTATTTATCGTCTCGATGAGCTTTTAAGCTTCCACTATGATCAGGGTCGAGATGCTCTGATTGTCCAAGACATAATTAATTTTAAAAACTTTCCCGCCATCGGACCCACTACCGGAATTAAAGGACTCCATCTTGGGCCTTTTTGGTTTTATCTGATCACTCCGGGATATCTAATCGGGCAGGGGAGTCCTGCTGTAGCCGCCGCCTTTATCGCTTTTTTTGAATCTCTCTCCATTCCTCTTCTTTATTTCTTGTTAAAAAAATACCATCGCAAAACCTCAGCTTATCTTGTCGCCATTCTCTGGGCCTTCTCCCGTTACATCATTCACTCTGCCCGATGGTTCAGTAATCCTACTCCCATACCCACCTTAGTCCTTCTCCTCATTTTTTTTCTTGCCGAAATATACATTCATCGAAAACAAAAATACTGGCCCTGGGTAGCTCTTCTCCTGGGCCTTTCTCTCCAGCTGGAAGCCGCCTCTGCTGTCTTTTTTATTCCCGTTATTGGGCTTGTTTTCCTTCTCTCTCTCAAAAAAACCAAACAAAAGATTACCTGGCCCATCACTTCTAAGCAATTCCTCCTCTCTCTTTCTGCCTTCTTTGCTCTTTTAATCCCTCAACTTCTCTTCGAAATTAAAAATAACTTTCTGATCACCGGAAACTTCTTTGCCTTTTTAACCGGCAGGACAAATACCATCACCGGGAAAAGCTGGGCCCTGCCCACTCTCGAATTTATCACCGGAAGGGTGGGGGATTACTACCAAATTTTTATGACTAAGCTAGACACCAATCTTACTTCTCGGTCAACCATATTTTTAGTCATTTTCCTTCTTGGTCTTTATTTTCTTTATCAAAAACGCAAAAAGCTCTCCCCTACTACTCGAAAATTTTTTCTGCTCATTTCGCTTTGGCTCTTTGTTCCCCTACTTCTTCTTCTCTTTTTTGTCGGCAACTACGGAAAACTATACGATTACTATCTTACCGGTTTTTTTCCAGCTTTTTTCTTACTTTTTGCTGTTTCTGTTACTACCCTCATTAAAAAACACACCCTTCTTTTCTCTGTTCTTGTTGTTTTCTTTTTTCTTTCCGGAAATGCGATTCATCTTTACAACTCTTTAATTGCCGGTACTGATGGGCCTGCTCATATAAGCCTTGGAAACAAACAAGAGGCTATTGATTTCATTTGTGAAAATAGTCAGGGCAAAAATTTAGAAATTTACAGTCCTTTGTCGGAGCCTCTCTCTTACAACTATCTTATAAATCAAAAAACTTCAAAAAAAGAATGTAGTTTTTCTTCCGAAGAAACACGACAGTTTTTTATACTAGCCGAAAATAATCCGGATTTTTTCTCCAACCTCGAAAACTGGTTGGCCATCAAATCCAGTTACTCTTCAATTCAAGAAGAAACACGCTTTGGTGGTATTATTGTTCAAGAAAGAATAAGACATGAATAAAGTATCCATTGTTATTCCCTGCTACAACGAAGAAAAAAATCTTAATCGTGGTGTTTTAAAAGAAGTTTACGACTTTCTCAAAACTCAAAAATTTACCTGGGAAGTGATCATCGCTGATGACGGCTCTACAGACCAAAGTCCAAAACTCGTCAAAGCTTTTTGTCAAAAGCACGAGGGTTTTTTGCTCTTAAATCTCCCTCACGGTGGCAAGCTCAATGTTGTTTGGGGAGGCATAAAAAAAGCTAAACACCCCCTGGTTCTTTTCACCGACATGGACCAGTCCACTCCTCTAAAGGAAATCAAAAAACTCCTTCCTCATTTTAAAAAAGATTACGACATCGTTATTGGCTCTCGGGGATTAAAAAGAGAAGGAGCCCCCCTGTATCGTCAACTGGGCGGTATTGCCTTCAGGCAACTTCGCGGTCTCTTTCTCCTTCGAGAAATTAAAGACACTCAGTGTGGATTCAAAATGCTCAAAACCAGTGTCGCCAAAAAATCATTTCCTCTTCTCGCCGCCATAAAGAATCCGGCAAAAGGAAACGAGGGTTGGCGAGTAGGGGCTTTCGACGTCGAGCTTTTGTTCATTGCCAAAAATCAAGGCTTCAAGATAAAAGAGGTCAAAGTAAACTGGCACGACGAAGACGAATCCGACACCAAGGGCCAGGGCCAATCAAGATTTATAAGAGAATCCATTGACATGGCCAAAGAAATTATGAGAGTCAAACGTAATCACCTGAAGGGTCTTTATGATCAAGTCTAAAAAACGGTCTCTTTTTCTTCTTTTTTCCATCTTTCTTTATTTTTTGACTCGTCTCCAAAACCTCACGTCCATTCCCGTTTTTGTTGACGAGGCCATCTACATTCGTTGGGCCCAGCTCATCAAAAACGTTTCTTCTCTCCTTTATGTTCCTTTGACTGACGGCAAACAACCACTTTTTATGTGGACAACTTCGGTTTTTTTACGCTTTGTTCCCGATCCGCTCCTGGCCGGTCGCCTCGTTTCAGTTTTGGCCGGTTTTTTCACTCTCTATTTCCTTTACCGAATCTCAAAACTTATTTATCCTCGATCTTCTGCCATTACCGTTCTTCTTTATCTTTTTCTCCCCTTCACTTTCTTTTTTGATCGCCTAGCCTTAGCCGACAATCTCCTAACCGCCTTCGGTGTTCTTTCCTTATATCAAACTCTTAAACTTGCCAAACATCCAACTATAAAAAACACCCTGTTTCTGGGCTTAAGTCTCGGTCTAGCCTGGTTGACTAAATCTCCTGCCCTCTTTTTTGTTCTTCTTTCTCTGGGGTCTGTTTTTCTCTTGTCTCTGCCTTCTTTCTTGAAAAAGAAACCGAAACTCACAAAGTCTCTTTTTTTGGTCATTTTCTCTTCCGCACTCGCTTTCTTCATTTACAATCTTCTTCGAGCCAGTCCCTCCTTTCACATGATCGGTCTCCGAAACAAAGATTATATTTGGCCCTTGGCTGAAATCCTAAAACACCCCCT
>DAOUWE010000028.1 GCA_030667285.1 Candidatus Shapirobacteria bacterium
CAGTTGGCAACTGTAAAAAAGAATACAAATTCTTATTGAGCGTCTCAATCGCTTCTGCTCCATCCAAATTCAGCCCGCTCCTAAAAGCTTGAAACATGGCCAACAATATTATTATTTGAACAATCTGCGGCAAACATCCCGACATCGGGTTCACTCCTCTTTCTTTGTAAAAATCCATCTGAGCCTTAGCCAATTTTTCTTTATTGTTTCCCCATTTTTTCTTCAACTTGGCAAGTTCGGGAGCCAGATCCTTCATTTTCTGAGCCGATTTCATTGAAGGCAGAGTCAAAGGCAACATCAAGAACCGAATTCCAATCGTCAAAAGAACAATTGATATTCCTAAGTTTCCTGTCACCAAGTACAGACCAAACAAAGCGTTAATTAAGGGTTGGTATAAAACTGCTGTCCACAAAGCTTTCATAACTTCCTATTCTACCAGACCCGCACCCTGTCACTCCACACAAAACTACACCGGGTCCCAACCGCCCTTACTCCAAGGGTGACATCTTACTATCCTTCGCAATCCTTTCCACAACCCCTTAATTACTCCGTATTTTTCCACCGCCTGGTAAGTATAATCCGCACAAGTCGGACTAAACTTGCAAGCTTTATCCACCACAAACAAACCGCGCAAAACAGGGGAGTCTATATTGAGGTACTTCTTATAAAATCTAATTGACTTTAAAACTAACCTCTTCATTTATTCAACAGTCCCGCTTTTCTTAACCCGGAACAAACCTCTTTTTTTACTTCTTCCACTCCCAATCCCACTAGTTTCTTTTTCGCCAAAAAAACAACCAAATGTCCGTTTTTAATTTCGTCTAAACTTGGTCTTATACACTCCAAGACCACTCTTCTTATTCTGTTTCTCACCACCGCTCTCTTATCGATTTTTCTGGAAACAATCAACCCGAATCTAGTTAAGTCTTTTTCGTCTTTTTTCAAAACCAGCATTCCGAATAGGGGAGATTGATACATCACCCCGTCGCGCAACACCTCTTCAAATTCTTTTCTCTTAGAAATCATCCTCGCCTTTACCAACATGTCTAATTCTATCTTATTTAACAAATCCCCTTTATTTAGTATTTCATCTTCTTCTTCACTGTCAGTCTCTTTCTCCCTTTCGCTCTTCTTTTCTTCAAAATCCTTCTACCCACAGCCGTAGACATGCGCTTCAAAAAGCCGTGTTTTCTCACTCTTTTTTTCTTTTTTGGTTGCCAGGTTCTTTTAGGCATAACGCGCTATTATACCAAACCACAGAAAAATTCTTAACCCCTCAAACATCCTCTTGTCCATTGTGGAAAACTCATCTAAAATAAACCAATACCACCCGTCCTCCTGCTTACCCGCCCGCGACAAAACGACTTTTCCCTGCTCTTTTAATTTTATTTAACATGGACAAAAACAACATTTGGAAAAACACTTTAGAAGAACTCAAGCTGTCCGTCAGTCCTTCTGTTTTTCAAACTTTTTTCAGCCAATCGATACTCGAAAAAACCGAAGGTGAAGTTATCACTATTGCTTTTCCCAACCCTTACTTGGCTGACTTGGCCGAAAAAAGATACTACTCTCTCATAAAGTCCGCTCTCGACCGTCAAACCAAAAAAAACAATTCCTTGCTCTTCATTACCTACAAGAAGTTTTCTCAAAAAGAAAGTCAAAGATCTTCGGAACCCGTCCCTCTTTTCGATCCCGGATCTATTCCCAAAAACACCTCTCCCGTTTCTACTCCTACTTTTTCTCCACCCAAATCTCCATCTACTACCAATCTTCATCCTCGATATGTCTTCGACACTTACATCGTGGGGAATAGCAATAATTTCGCCTACGCCGCTTCCAAAGCCGTCATTAAAAACCCCGGTCTTACTTACAACCCCCTGTTTATCTGGGGCGGAGTCGGAGTAGGGAAGACTCACCTTATGCAAGCCACCGGTCATGCCATTTTAAAAGCGAATCCTGAACTGAAATTAATTTATGTCAGTGCCGAAACTTTCACCAACGATCTCGTCGCTGCCCTCCAACAAAAAACTGTCAGTAAATTCAAAAACAAATATCGGAAACTAGACGTTCTTCTGATCGACGATATCCAATTCATTGCCGGTAAAGAATATTCCCAAGAGGAATTCTTCCACACCTTCAACGCTCTTTATATGACCGGCAAGCAAATCATTCTCACTTCAGACAAAAAACCTGAAGAGATTATGAAACTCGAAGATCGACTAGTCTCTCGTTTTCTCGGAGGTCTCGCTGTAGACATCCAACATCCGGATTACGAAACACGCTTGGCCATTCTGAAACAATACGCCGGTGAAAAAAATATCGACATCGATCCCGACGCCCTTAATCTTTTCGCCACCACCGTCGAATCTAACATCAGAGAAATTGAAGGAAAATTCAGAGAACTGACTCTTCAGTTCCAAAGCCTGGACCGGATAGATTTGAACTCCGTTCAGCAATTCTTCGGCTTAAAATCCAAAACCGGCCAAGTCAGAAAAATCAACCATCGTCGCGCCGTCTCTCTTGTCTCTAAGTATTACAAAATAAAGACATCAGACTTAACGGGGAAAAGTCGGAAGAAACATTTAGTCACCGCTCGACACGTCGCTGCTTATATTCTGAAAACCGATTTAGACCTACCTTTGCAAGAAATCGGACGGATACTTGGAGGGCGCGACCACACCAGTATCATGCACGCTGTAGAAAAAATAACCCGCCTCTTTTCCACTAATCAACAAATTCGCCATGAAATCGTCACTATCAGACAAAAATACTAAACCCCAAAAAGACTTATCCACAAATCAGTCTTTTTTTTCCACAAAGCTTTCCACTTATCTCTCTCCTTTTTCAACCAAACATTACCCAAAGTCCTGCCCTCCTTATAAGTCAATTCGCTCGTTCCAAACAGAACCTTCCGTCTTTTTTACACTTTCCCACCGTTTTTTCAAATCTGGCCCCTCAGCCTTTCCTACTTTTCCACCACCCCTACTACTACTGCTACTATTTTATTTAATTATTTACTTAACAATCATGTTTTCAACATTTATTTGTTAGAATATCCCTAACATGAAACTCTCTGTTCTCCAGGAAAATTTGAATCAAGCCCTCTCTACGGTTTCTCGTTTTGTCTCTCAAAAAACCCAACTCCCTGTTTTGGCAAATATCCTTTTTTCTACCGAAAAGGGGAGACTCCATCTCTCAGCTACCAACCTCGAAGTCGGTATCAGTCTTTCTGTTGGTGCCAAAATCGAAAAGGAAGGTTCTATCACTCTTCCCGCTAAAGAACTGACCGAATATGTCTCCTATCTATCCCCTGGGAAAACAGATATTTCTTTGGATAAAAAACAGAAAGTCAAAATCACTTCTCCTCAAGCCGAAACTGTTTTCGCCGGTCTCGACGCCAAAGATTTCCCTCAGATCCCCAAAATGGATAAAGGAAAATCTTTTTCTCTTCCCACCAAACTTCTCTCCACCACTGTTCCTCAAATCGCTTACGCTGTCGCCACTGACGACACTCGTCCGGTTCTCACCGGAATTTATTGGCACTTTTTTGATACCAAATTAAGGATGGTCGCCACTGACGGGTACCGCCTCTCTTTGAAAGATTTAACTCTGAAAACCCCCGTTTCTTTAGGAAAAAAAGATCAACTCACTTTTCTCATTCCCGGAAAAACTCTTCAAGAAATTACTAAACTTGCCGGTTCCGAAGAGGAGATCAAAATCGGCCTCACCAAAGACGAAAATCAAGTCGTTTTCCAACTCTCCGACGTCGTTCTTGCCTCTCGCCTCATCGATGGTAATTTTCCGGATTACGAAAGGATTCTTCCTTCCGGTCATAAAACTTCCATCCTTGTAGACAAAGAGGAGTTAATCCAAAATCTCCGCCTGACTTCTGTTTTTGCTCGCGAGTCGGCCAACGTGGTCAAGGTGAAAATTCGGAAGGACTCTCTGGAACTAACTGCCAACTCTCCCCAGGTCGGCCAAAACATTACTCGGGTTTCAGCCAAGGTCGAAGGACCTTCTCTAGACATCGCTTTCAACTATCGTTTCTTACTTGATTTCCTGAACGTTTGTCGTTCTGACGTCTTGGAGATCAAGCTCTCCGACTCCCTTGCTCCTGGAGTCTTTGCTGACTCCAAGGACCCTTCTTTTGTCCACATAATTATGCCGGTCCGCCTTCAAGACTAAAGACTGAAAAAAACCACATTTTCAATTCCACTCTATCTCATGACTCTCCGGATCTACCCCTTTGGATTTTATCCAGTAATTGACCTGTTCCATTATCGCCTCTCTCTCTGTCCCTTTTATTTTTACTATCAGCACCATCGGTTCCAGATAATTGAGAGCGAAATCTTCATTTGAATAAGGCATATAGTCCAGCAGGGGATATTCTTCGTACTGTTCTTCGATGATCTCCACCATTCGCTCCGGATCCCCGATCCCTCTACTTCTTTTTTCTTCTTCACTCAGATCACTGCTCTTGTAATCCCATTCATAAATCAATTCATCTCTCAAAAAAACTTTCCAAACGTATCTTTTCCCGGCTTCTACTCTGCCCGCCATCAATACCTTCAGTACACCGAGCTCTTCACCCAAGCTTTTTTCAAACTCTATTTCTGGTTCTGTCACCAAACCTATTCCATCCCATTCTCCAGAAATGTCCCTAGAGAAATAAATCTTGAATTCAAAATCACTTCTTTCGCTGAATTCCTCTCCTGCTGGTGGAAACACTTTTTCTACCATCAACCTCTCTTCTTCTTCCTCAACATACAAAATCTTAACCACCAAAAGTACCACGGCCAAAAAAGCCAAGAACAAAATTATTTGATATTTTTTCAGAAAACTAATCATTTTTTTAAGGGCACCTCACCGGGCCACAACCAAATATCGACCCGGCACTCGCCGGGTTAAGCTTTACTGTACTTATCGTACCATTCGCTCCGTTTGCTGACGTATACATGAACCAATTTATTCCCCCTGTTTCTCCTCCTCCCAAGTCTTGAGTTAAAACCCCTATATGTCCACAACAAGCGATATTGCTACTGCAACTTCCTCCTCCGCAACTCGCTCCCGGTCCCCAGGCCACATTGTCACCTACTTCCGCCTCTTCGGGTCTGAAGGTGCAACATCCATCCGGCGTGTTCCTGGCAAACCACTCTGCATTGGCTCCTCCATTAAATGAATCTTCTACTGCCACCTTGAATCCGACGCATTGCAAGTACTTATAATCGTCAGCCGACGAAGACATGGTGTTGATCGCCAAACTCGGAATTCCTGCGACTCGCATACACTCCTTAACTATCTCGTCGCTCGATCTTGTCCAAGCCGTTACTGACCTGTCTTGACTATCAGTACATTGGGCCAATACATTTTGTACTTGGCAAGCCAAATGATCCGTACAACTAGTTCCGGTCGTTTTTCCACCTAATCCCGGAATACTTCCCGGCGGTCTACTACTACTGCTCTCTGACCCTTGCTCTTCATTTAGCGGTGCCAAGACCGCCGCTTTGTCCATCACTCCTTTGTGGAAGAACAATACTGCTCCCAGACCGATTCCCACTGCTAAGGCTATCGGGGCCCCTATCGTCATCAATCCTGCCCCCAAACCACCGATAAAAGTCGCCAAAGCTCCTCCTGCTACCGCCAGACCCCCACCGGCCAACAGGCCTCCCCCAACCATTAAAATACCGGGCAAAGCCAAAACCGGAATCAATACTCCTCCCGCTATCATTGCTCCTCCTCCCAACAAGAGCATTTCTTTGATTCCCAATTTCTTTATTTTTATTCCTAAAAAACCAACCGCCTTGATGATCAGATTTTTTACCGGTTTCCATACTTTTTTAATTATCCAACTGCCTACTTCCACCGCTGCCATTATTACCAAACTCGCTCCCAAAGAAGGAGCCGCTCCTAAAACGCTCGCTCCCCAGGTCACCACCTTCTTCAAAACCGCCGAACTTATTCCCTTGACTCCTTGTTTTACCGCCGCTTTCCCAAAATTCTTAATCAAAAGCCTAGCCCCTTTCCCCCAGATTTTTCTCCCGATCGCAGTTTGGGTAAAAAACCACGCTCCCGCTTTTCTTCCAACCCCGGCTTTCACGCTTTTCGGTACAAATCTCACTGCCGTCTCTCCCGCTGTTTTTATCTGATTCAGTTCCTTGAAAACTTCAACGTTCCCAAAGTTTCCTAAGGTTTCTCTCTCTGCTTCTATTAAGTCTTTCCCATGTTCCTTCACTAAACCTTCCATTTCTTTCAATTCTTCATTGTTCAACCCCAATACTTGCTCAGTTACTTGAAGTATTTCCAAAATCTCATCTGCCGTCTGTTTTTCTGCCGGCCTGTAAGCTCCCAAGTCCTCCCAGGTCAAGCTTCTTACCACACTTCTTTTCTTCTTTCCTTTTTTGAACGGACTTCCATAAGCTGTTTCCACACTCTTTTCTCCTATTCTCCTAGCTACTTCTTCGCTTGCTCCGACTCTCGAGACCTCGCTTTCCTCTCCTATCCCTATTGCTGTCCGAGAGATACTTGGTCCCTTTCTTTCCAGCCTCATAAAATCATCCGTTTTTTATGTTATCAAGCGCCTCACTCCTACAGTGTTTAAATCTCTTATTTCTCCTCTTCCTTCTCCTGACTTTCTTATTTTTTCCCCGACTTCTTTTAAGTCCTCGTGTATTCCTACTACCTCTTCTCCTCTC
>DAOUWE010000087.1 GCA_030667285.1 Candidatus Shapirobacteria bacterium
CAAACTCTGTATTTCACAAGCAAGAATGAAAAGAAAACCGGCCTAGATAAAACACTCATCGGTTTCGGAGGCAAAAAAGGCATCCGCCGAGTCGGAGTTCGACAACTAGCAGATCCCCAAAACAGTATTTCCGTTAATTTGGATCAGCTTAAGCCCGGGGACTTTATAGTCATCGACCAAGAAAGACATATTCTCCTGGTCTTAAACATCAAGGGCAATAAAATTACCTACATCCATTCCAGTCAAAAAACTAAAACCAGTGGTGTTCATACCGGCACCCTCACCATTACAAATCCCAACAGGGGATTGTCCTCCCAAAAATGGTCTGACAAACTAAAAAACGGTTCGCCCTATACCAAAATAATCCACAAAAACGACGGATTCTACCGACTAAAAATCCTTTCTTAACCCATTCCACCCTCTATCGGTATTATTTTTCCTCCAAAAGCTCCCTACATTTAAGAGGCTCAACCGATAATATTTCTACCTCACAACCACAATTCCGACACTCCAAAACATCTCCCACCATCATTTCCTTCTCTTCCTTCATGGTCTGCTTACAATCCGGACAAACTATCTTCTCTTTCATACCCGAATTCTATCACGAAACCCTCTACAAACGCCTCCAAATTACATATAATACCTTATGACTGCCCTTCCTCTTCAAAAATTTGGCAAAGCATATCTCAAACGAGAAGATCAAAACCTAACCGGATCTGTCAAAGATCGCGCTCTTCCCGCTCAAATCGAAAGTCTAGAAAGGCAGGGCTTCAAAAAAGCTGTCATTTCCTCCAGTGGCAACGCCGCCATTTCTGCAATTCATTTCTGCCAACAAAAAAACATAAACCTGGATATTTTTCTTTCTACAAAAATAGACCCGAAAAAAAGAAGAAAAATAGAAGAACTAGCCCAAAACACTCACTTCACCAAAACCCCCATAAAAGAAGCTTTCCGTTTTTCAAAAAAAGAAAATGCCTATCTCCTGCGTCAATCCACCGACCCGTCAGCCCTCAAGGGCTACCAAGACCTTGGAAAAGAACTTTGCGACCAACTTCCACAAATAAGCAGTATCTTTTTCCCGGTGGGTAGTGGCACCACTCTCCTGGGTACTTACCGGGGAATATCCGAATCTCGCTCTGGCACGATAAAGTTTTTTGCTGTTCAACCGGCCAGCCATGCTCCCATCGCTTCCATCTTTGATCCCAATATAAAAAAAGAAGAAAAAACCTCCACCGACGCTCTCTCTGTTAAATTTCTACCTCTAAAAGAAAAAGTCATAAAAGCCATCAGCGAAACCAACGGAGATGCTCTCGTCATTTCCGAAAAAAAACTTCAAAAAGCACGCCTCATTTTGGAAAAAAACGATATATTCACTTCTTTTGAAGGAGCTCTGGCTTACGCCGGATACAAAAAAGCTAAAAGTTTAAAAATAAAACTTGGACCAAATCCCGTAGTTATTCTCACCGGCCAAAAACACCAATGAACCAATACGCCGTTTACACACTTCCATTTTTTTCCGACCCTCTCGCCAGTTTGCATTTATATCAAAAACTCAAAAATCACCACTTCATCTTTCTTGAAACCCATCCGATTTTTGAAGAACTACGTCGGGAAGGCCATTCTGTTTTCTGTCTCAAAGAAGCCGATCCGTCAACAACCATTGCCAAAAACTCCGCCGCTCTTCTTGGCCACCCTCTAACTCTTGAATTTATTGAAAAAACCAAAGACCACCGAACCCCTGCCATCCTTTATTTCAAACCCCAAACCCGAATCGATCGTTTAATCAAAGAAAAAAAATGGCAGGCATTAAATAACCCTGCTCGTCTTCAAAGAAAAATAGAAAACAAAGTCCAGTTCCAAAAAATCTGCCAAGAACTCAAAATTCCTCACCCTTCCGGTGAAATTAAAATTCTTAACACTAAAAACACAACAAGGCTGTTCGACCTCTATTCTTCTCCACTCATCATTCAATCCGCACATGGATGGGCCGGAAATAATACTTATCTATTAACGAACAACAAAAACCTCAAAAAACATCCTCTTTTAAATCAAAAAGTAAAAATCTCTCAATACATTCCCGGCCTGACTCTTATAAACAATGCTGTCGCCACTAAGCACGGGACGATCCAAAGCCCTCCTGCCCTGCAATTCACCGGTCTTCCCGGACTAACCCCCACTGCTCTGGGAACATGCGGAAGGCAATGGCCTGCTCCCATTGAAGAAAAAACCAGAAAAAAAATAATAAAAATAACCGAGAAAATAGGGGACTACCTTTATAAAACCAACTACAAAGGCTTTTTTGGACTAGATTTCCAGCTTTCAAAAAACAAAGATTTATTTCTTATCGAAATAAATCCACGCCTGACCGCCTCCTTCTCTTTTTACACCCACCTCGAATTGCAAAAAAATCTCACTCCCTTATTGCTTTTTCACATCTTATCCCACCTCGGTCTTCCTTACGAAATCGACATTAAAAAAGAACAAAATCGCGCCAACGATCTCGAAATCATCGGCTCCGAATTAACTCAAAAACTAAACTCTCTCCATCCTCAAACAATTACCGCTTCGCCTCCATCAGGAATCTACAACTCAACTGGCAAGCTTATAAAAAATCTCGATC
>DAOUWE010000080.1 GCA_030667285.1 Candidatus Shapirobacteria bacterium
ACGCCCTGATTCATCAAACCCCCGATTTCTCCCACATTGCCTACGTTTTTTATTCCCCTCAAGAAAATCTCAAACACCTTCCTGTCCGCATGGTTCTCCAAACCGTAATTGATAGCCAAAAAAATGGCCATAAACACTGTTACCTTGGGACTTTTTCTAAGGATAGGGGATACTACAAAAGAAACATGCCCTCCTTTGAATACTACTCGTCCACCGGCTGGACATCCTATGAAAAAAATAAATCTTAAACAAATATTGGTACATCCAAAAAAACCGTTAAAAATTCACGTTATTGCTTGCGCCGGCCACCTAAGTGCTCCTCTGTCCCTAAGCCTAAAAGAGCTAGGCCATCAAGTCACCGGATCCGATCAGGAAAAAATCTATCCTCCGGCCAGTACTCTTTTTAAAAGAAACAAAATTCCGATCAATGAATCTTCTTTGACTTCCCAAACAGACCTTGTCATTGTCGGCACCGCCATCAACAGTTTTGAAAAACTAAAAAAAGAATACCAAAAAGCTAAAAGTCTTGGCTTAAAAACTATTTCCGTCGCCAAATTCGTCGCCACTGTTTTCGAAAGAAAAAACAACATAACCATTGCCGGCGCTTACGGAAAAACTACAATCACAGCCCTCATCACCTGGGTTCTCAAAAATCTTGACCTTAATCCTTCTTACATGTTCGGCACTCCCACTCTTGACATCAAAAAATCATTAAAAATTAGCGCTTCCGACTGGTCTGTTCTCGAGGGAGACGAGTCAATTCACGGACTGGACACTAAGGCTAAATTTCTCTACTATCCCAAAAAATATGTCCTTATCACCTCCACTTATTGGGAGCACAAAGATTCTTACACCACCTCCAAAGAAAACCTAAAAGCCTACCAAAACCTGGTCAAACAAATTCCTCCGGATGGATGCCTGGTTATTAACAAAAAAGACCCTCACGCTCAAAGTCTTAAAAAACTCTGTCGAGCCCCTGTAATCTTTTACAATCAAACCAAAAAACACTACCAAACTCACCTTCTCGGGCAACACAATCAAGAAAACATTGACGCTGTCTTCGCCCTCTGTCTTCATCTGGGTTTCAAAAAACAGTCAATTGAAAAAAGTATCAGTCAGTTCAGGGGATTAAAGCGTCGTTTGGAAAAACTAGGTGAACACGGAAATATCGTTTTTTACGACGATTTTGCCCAATCTGTCCCTCGTTTTGATTCCGCCCTAGAAGCCATTAAAAATAAATATCCAAAAAGAAAAATCAAAGTATTTTTTGAACCCCATGCTTCTCATCTTCAATTCAAAAAAAATCTCCGGAAACTAAAGACGGCTTTCCGAAAAAGTGAAGAGGTCGTTCTTGCCAAAATCTCCTTTAGTCAAAAAGTAAAAAAACAAGAGCGCTCAACTTTTAAAAGTTATCAAGAAGAACTGGGTAATAAAATCAAATACATCCCTATCTATCCTCAAATTTTAAAACACTATCAAAAAACACTAAAATCTGGTGATCTCTTGCTACACTTTAGTTCAGGAGGAGCAGAGGGATTAGAAACTCTTAAAAAAATTATAAATTACTTTAAATAAACACTCATGTACATTATTAAAGGAGGCCAACCCCTGTCAGGAGAAGTTTCTATTCGAGGCGCCAAAAACACCGGTTTTAAGTTAATGATCGCCGCCCTCTTGGGATCTCGCCCCACAAAACTCAAAAATATTCCTGACATATCCGATATTAAAATCACCTCTTCTGCCATCCAACATCTCGGAGCATCCATAAAACGCCTCGGTAATCATACTCTGGAAATCGATCCTCAAGGACTTAAACATTCCACCATTCCCTTTGGTATCGGCCAAAAATCCAGAGCCTCTATTCTTTTCATTGGCCCCTTGCTCAGTAAATTCGGAGAACTCAAAATTCCCTTCCCAGGGGGAGACAAGCTCGGCACTCGTCCCATTGGCCGTATTCTTGATTGTTTAGAAAAAATGGGCGTTACTTCTCTTGTTAAAGATGACTACTTTATTCTAAAAACCAAAAAACTGGTTGGTACAGAATATACTTTTCCAAAAAACTCACACACCGGAACTGAAATTCTAATCATGACTGCCACCACCGCCCGGGGCAACACCATTTTACAAAACGCCGCTCAAGAACCGGATATTGACGACTTAATCGAATTGATAAACAAAATGGGGGGTAAAATCAAAAGGGTCAAACCCCGCACTATTCTTATAGAAGGCGTTAAAAAATTAGATCAAGCCGAACATACCTGTGCCCCTGACCGAAATGAAGCTATAACCTTTGCCTGTGCCGCTCTGGCCACCAAAGGAGAAGTCACCATTCTTAATGTTCGTCCCCATGACCTAACTGCCTTCACCGACAAACTCACCGAAATCGGCACTCATCTCAACATCGGAGAAAATGAAATTTTTATCAAGTGGACCAAGCCCCTCCGAAGCTCCCACACCGAAACCACTCCTCATCCCGGTTTTATGAGTGACTGGGGAGCAATCTGGACCGTTCTCTTAACTCAAACCAGAGGCACGTCTCACTTTGTAGAAAGAATTTTTCCCAGCCGTTTCCAGCAAATTCCAATGCTTCAAAAAATGGGAGCCAAAATAAGCTACTACGATCCCAAACCCGAAAACCCGGAAAGCTTCTATAATTTTGATTTAGAAAACGACAAAGAAGAATACTCCCATGCTGTGAAAATAATTGGCCCCACCAACCTAGAACCAATCGACATTACCATCAAAGACCTTCGAACAGGAGCCACTGCTCTCATCGCCGCCCTTATCGCCAACGGAGAAAGCACCATCAGGGGAGTTAACTATATTCGTCGCGGTTATGAAAAACTTGATACCAGATTCAAATCTCTCGGAGCCAATATCAAATACCTAAAA
>DAOUWE010000046.1 GCA_030667285.1 Candidatus Shapirobacteria bacterium
AGGCCAACCTTCCGTTTAAAGGAAGGGGCGGCCTGAATGGATGTCTTGATCAAGGGAATGATTAGTTTTTTAAGACCAGCCTTTTGGATATTTTTTTTAAAATTTTGAAGAGTAGAGATCGGTCCAAATTCTTTTTGGTGTTCGGGAGAGCCGGTGTGAGGATCGATGGCGTATATCTTGTTTTGATTGCCAGAGAGTGAGCCAAGGCCTAGGAAAACAGTTGATTTGCCCTGCCAAGAGCCAATTTCGACAATGGCGGTCTTTGGGGGAGAGTTTTTAGCCAATTCAAAAAGTAGCTCGCCTTCGCCGGGTTCAAGGAAACCGTGAATGGTGGTGGACAGTTTTTGGGCAAATCGCAGTTTTTTATTCATTTTTAAGTTTTATAAATAGTAACAGTTTAAATATCGCAAGAGTAGAACGGGAGAATGAGTTCGAGATGAAAGTTTTCGGATAGGGTAAAATGAAAAAGATGAAACTAAGTGGGAAGCAGAAGAAGTATATAAAGAAAAGGAAGAGGAAGATGACGATGGAGCAGATGGCCAAGAGTTTGGGGATAGAAGAAGCAGTGGTTGGTGAATATCTTGGAGAGCGTCAGGGAAAAAGAGCGGAGAAAGAAGAGAGGGGACTGGTGGAAAAAATAAAGGATCTTGATATTAAGGAATTGGTGAAAACAAGTCGAAAAGTGTTTTTGTTACTGTTTGTACTGGTAGCGGTGGCTTATGCGAATTCGGTTCCAAACGGTTTTGTTTCGGATGATATTAGGGGAATAGTAAAAAATGAAAATATTGAGAATCTGAGTCCTGTTTTTTCGAGCCCCATTAGTGTTTTGAGGTTTCTTCAGCCCACCCTTCATTTTTTTGTTGCCAGTACGGTAGGCAAAGTAGCGGGAGCCTTTCGAGCAATAAACCTATTTTTCCATTTGGGAGTAGTGTGGCTGGTTTTTATTTTAGTGAGCCTTATTCACAATAAAAGAGTGGGAATATTAGCGGCTTGTTTGGTGGCGGTGCATCCAATAATGACGGAATCGGTGGTTTGGATTTCCGGTGGAGGACATGTAATGTACAGTTTCTTTTTACTCTTATCTTTTCTGTTTTATGTATTGAGTTTGAAAGACAGGAAGTTGTTTTGGTTATCCGTGATTTTGTTTGTTTTGGCAGTAGGTGTTTCGGAGAAAGCGGGACTTTTTCCGGTGATTTTGTTGGTTTTTGTTTTTTGTTTTAGATTGGGCAAGAAAGAGTATAAAAGACTAGCGATTATTTTTGTACCGGCTGTTTTGATGGGATTGTTTTTCCTGTCTTTGATTTCAGGGCGTTTAGAGATACTTCGAGAGGAACATTATCATAGCGGAGGGATGGCGAACATGTTTTCCCAAATACCGGTGGCCATATCTTCATATTTGGGTTTAATGGTTTGGCCGGACAAATTGACTTTATATCATTCAGAAATGGATTTTGCACCGGGGGAGTTTTTGGTTTATTTGGGGGGGTTCTTGGCTTATTTGGCGGTTTTGGTTTGGACTTATTTTAAAAATAGAAAGATTATGTTTTGGATGTTTTTGTTTTTAATATCGCTGGCAGTAACTTTGACGCCCTGGGGAGTGAGCTGGGTAGTGGCCGAGAGATATGTTTATTTCGGGACTATTGGAATAATGGTGATAGTGGCGCTGTTGTTTGAAAAGCTTTTGAGAAAAGAGAGCTTAAAAGTAGCGGGGATGGTGATTTTTGGATTAATAGTGGCGGCGCTGACGATAAGAACGATAGTGAGAAATAAAGACTGGAAGAGTGAAGATAGTTTGTGGTTGGCGGCGGCCAGAACTTCCCCTTCTTCGCATCAGAATCACAACAACTTAGGAGATTATTATGGTCGACAAGGAGATTTTCAAAAGGCAGAAGAAGAGTTTAAAAAAGCAATAGAACTAAAGCCAAATTATGCGGATGCCTATCATAACTTGGGGAATACATACCGGCAGATGGGGAGGCAGGAGGAGGCGATGGGAAATTATGAAAAAGCTTTGGAATTTAATTCCGGTCTTTGGCAGTCATATCATCAAATAGCGGCCTTGCATTTTGAGGCGGGAGAGTTTGAAAAGAGTGGGGAGTATTTGAAGAAGGCGTTGGAAATAAATCCGGAAGAGGAAGCACTGAAGAGTGGGTTGGCTTTGATTTATATGCAACAAGGAAGACTTGAAGAGGCAGAAAAGATTTTAGAAGGAATATTGGAGAGTAATCCGGAAAATGAAAGGGCAAAAGAGTTGCTAGAGGGAATTCGGTCTGTGGAGTAGGGTTTTTTCGACTTGATTTGTTCGATGATTTTTTATAGCATTTGCCAGAAGTTCTCGAGCCAGACTTGTTTCCAGGCTTTGGCCTAGTGAGGTGACAAAGCCATTACCAAAAAGGTCGGAGAGACTGGTGCGACCCAATAAGTTGCCGACAGCCCCTATTTCTCTGGATTCCAGTGTTCTTTTTGGGTGGAATTTTTTTGGCTTAAGATCGCGCCGAAAACTCCTTTGAGTTTTTTTAAAGCGGTCAAGCATTTCTCTGGTTTCTCTGTGACTCATTTCGTAATAAAAGTTATAATTTGCTAAAATATACCAGTGAGGCTTTACAGAAGGCAATTGATTAAAAATACTGGAATGTTGGGGATTAGTTGATGATACTTAACAGTGATAAATAAGAGTTTTTTGACAATATCAGAAGCAGCAGATGTTTTAGGAGTTCATCCCAATACTCTTAGAGCCTGGGAAAAAAGGAAAAAACTGATTCCTGAAAGAGACGAGGTTACCGGATATCGTCAATATTCCAAAAAACAGATAAGAGATTATTTGTTAAGAGGCTCTTGTCCTAAAATTGAAATGAGATGGGGTTATGATTATTCGGTCAAGGCCAGAAGAGAAGAATTATCTTTGGCTCGAAAGTCGATTGAGGCTTTGGTAAGTTCGGAATCTACAACCAGCAGTGTAAGCCTGGATCAAGAGCTTTTTTCTTTATTAGAAGAGACAATTAGATTGGGAGTGAGAGTGAGATTTATTAGGGATTTGAGTTCGGAGGAAATGAAAAGAAGAGCTCAGAGGATGAGTAGAATGGGAGTTAAGACCAGAGACAGAAAGGTGTCGGGAGTAACCTTTAGTGTAAGGGACGGAAAAATGGTAAGAA
The DNA here is from genome assembly GCA_030667285.1 of Candidatus Shapirobacteria bacterium. Taxonomy (GTDB): domain Bacteria; phylum Patescibacteriota; class Microgenomatia; order UBA12405; family JAUWLS01; genus JAUWLS01. Next base: position 3,153 of record DAOUWE010000046.1, read on the forward strand.
TAGAGGTGCCAAGCGACAATCCGGACCAAAGGTTGAATTTGGTAATAAGAGACAGGAAAATGACTAGGTCTTTTTTGCTTCTTTTTGAGAAATTGTGGCAAGAGTAGATAGAAAGACTAGGCCGTAGGTGAGGTGAGAGATGGGGACAGTGGGGATCAGGAGCAGGGCGAGAAAGAGGTTTCGGGAGATAAGTAGGACGTGAAGAGAGGTGAGAAAAAGACCGAGGGTGTAGAGGGCGAGAAGAGCGAGGTAAACGAGAAGAAGGGGAATGGAAATAACACAGAGAGATAGGATTTCGAGAAAGAATATAAGAAGCGGGGTAAGAAAGAATATAAGAGTGGCGACGGTGGGGAGGTAATAGCCAGGCCTTTTGGAAGTTTTGGGAAAGATACGAGTGAAACGGGCACGCATAGCGGCGTAGCGAGAGAGTTGTTTGAGATGGGGTTTAAAAATGGCTCGGCGATGGTGGTAGACGGTGACTTGAGGATGATAAACAATCTTTTTTTTGAGTTTGTAGACCAGGTCATGACATAATTTGGTATCTTCGCCTGGCCAGTAACGGGAGTCAAAGTCACCGGCGGCCAAGAAGTCCTTTTTTCTGATGAAGAAATTGAAAGAAGGATAGTCATCGACCGGTCTGGTTTTTTGAGGAAGGTTGCGGTAAGTACCGGCTCCTCCTGATCCAAGATGGGAAGACCAAAAATAGCCTGATACCCTGGCAAAGAGAGGATCGTTTGGGGGAGTTAGGCCCGGTCCGCAAACAGCGGATATGTTTTTGTTTTTGAATAGAGAAAGGGCATTTTTGAGCCAGTTTTTATCCGGGTAGGCATCGTCGTCGAGAAAAACCAGAATTTCCCCTTTGGATTTTTTGACCCCCAGGTTGCGTTTTTCGGAAGGAGTGTTCCGGGGGTGAGAGGGAAAGAGTTTAAGAAAAGGAGGAAAGAGAGGTTTTTTGACGGGGAGGCGGTTGAGAATAATGATGAGTTCGAAATTTTTGTAGGTTTGTTTTTTAAGAGCCGGAATAGTGTCTTTGAGAATATAGTCGTTTAGTTGGGGAACAGGGATGATAATTGAGAATTTTGGTTTTTTCATTGCCCGGTGTTAATTCTGAAGTTTAAATTGGGATCGTAACGCCATTTTCTTTTGTTTCGGTCGTCATAGTAACGCAAGATTTTTAGACGATAAATAACGGCTAGAGTATCTACAAAAGCCTGTTTCATGGCTTTTCTGGTAGAGGCGTGAGTAAGGCCATCAAAATTGTAGTCGAGTTTGACCGGGGCTTCGAAAATGCGTTTGAAACCCAGACGGTGGGCGACAGTTAAAAGTTCCAGGTCAAAAGCGTAGGCCTTGACTAGGAGACGAGGAAGAACTTTTTCCAAGACCGGGCGTTTGAAGATTTTTATTCCGGCTTGGGTGTCACGAATATTGAGGCCGGTAAAAAGGCGAACAAAAATTTGATAGGCAAGACTGATAAGTTTTCGATTCGAGGGATAGTTGATTTGAGAGGCAGGATGGCGTTTGGA
>DAOUWE010000058.1 GCA_030667285.1 Candidatus Shapirobacteria bacterium
AGATGAGCGCCTGAGCGTTTTGGTAAAGGGTTTTTAGTTTTTGAGGAGAGACTTGGTTCAGAAAATGGATGTTGGATTGAGCCAGTGAGCGTAGGGTTTGTTCTTGCCTGCCCTGGCCTACTATATAAAGGGGGTCTTTTGAGGAGTTGAAAGCTTTAATGGCCAAGTCGACTTGTTTGTGGGGAACCAAACGAGAGACGAGCAGGAAAAAGTTTTTTTTAGAGTTTGCTTTAGGAGGTTGGAAAAAATCGGTATCGGTGCCGGGATAGACAATGATTGAGTCGCGAGAGAAGTGTTTTTTGATTCTTTTTTGGACAGTTTGGCTAGTAGTTAGAATATGGTCAGGTCTTTGAGCAAAAACCTGGTCAAGGGGTCGATAAAGAGATTTTGCGAATTTAGGAAGAGAAGAGGGTTCGAGGTAGAGATAGCGATTGGGAGTGAGACAGTAGTTTATGTGGAGAGTTTGGGGCTTGGTTAAGATGGCGTGACCGGACTGACTGGTGAGAGTGATGGCAATGTCGAAGGGATCGAAATTGAATTGCTCGAGTGTCAGGGAGTGGAAGGGTCCGTAAAAAGAAGGATTGTTTTTGGAAAAAGGGAGCCTGTCGAGAAAGGAGGGCAGGATTTTTAAGTTTTTGGCCCAAGAGGCTTGAGAGGGGCTGTGAACTAGAGTATAGACGGGAGCTTGAGGAAAAATTTCAGTGAGATCTAGAAGCAGGCGTTCAGCTCCACCCCATTGATTGATCCAATCGTAAAAGAGAGTGATCTTGGGAATCATGGGTTATTTTTGTACACTTCTGTGGTTTTTTGGGCAGTTTTGGCCCAAGAATATTTTTTTACTTGTTTTTTGCCCAAGCCGATGAGTTTATTTCTTTTTTGGGGAGAATCGAGAAGGGTTTGAATGTGATCGGCTAGCTGTTGGTGGTCATTGGGATCAAAATAAAGAACGGCAGGGCCATAAATTTCAGGCAAACAACTGCTATTGGCGGAGATTACGGGGCAAGAACAATTCATGGCTTCCAGGCCGGTAAGACCAAATCCTTCTATTTTGGAAGGATGGACGAGAGCTAGGGCGTTTTTGTAAAGGGTGGCAACGGTTTGATCGGAAGGAAAGTCCAGGAATCTAACCTGTTTTTGAAGGCCCAGGGTGGCGGCTTTTTCTTTTGTTTTTTGCCAAAAGTTATTTTTCTTAGAGCAAATATAGAGATAGACTTGAGGTATCTTTTTTACTGCTTTCAAAAGAATGTCTATGTTTTTGTGGGGGTAAAGATTGCCGGTATAGACCAGGTAAGGCTTTCTGATGTCATATTTTTTGTGGATAGTTTTTGTTTTTTTACATAGTTTTTCAAACTCAGGATCAACTGCTTCATGAGTAACAGTAATTTCTTGGTGATTCTTATTATATTTTTTGACTAGAAAATCTTTCCAGTAGGAGCTAGGGACGATAAGATGATCTTTTTTGATTATTTTTTGAGTGAGAGCTTTGTAGGCCAGGAACTTTAACCAGTAAATGGCCGGGGAACGAGTGGTAGTTCCGTGTCCTTTGGATTGATGTTTGATGAGGTCGTGAAGGGTGACGACGGATCGACCGGTCCAGAAAAAAGGACGATTGAAGTGAGGAAAATGAGTTAGGTCCGGTTTAAGTTTGACTAAAAGAAGAGGAAGAAGGGACTGTTCTTTAATGGAGTAGTGAGGAATATTGACAGGAAAATAATCGAATTTTGACCCAAGGTTTTTTTTGATTTCCGGAGTAGTTTTTTGATCAGTTATAAGAGTGACTTTGAAGAAATCGAAAATGCCAGAAGAAGGAAGTTCTTGGAGCAGATTTTTGATATAACGACCGATACCGGTATGTCGAGGGCCGTAAAGACGAGCGTCAAAAACTAAATGTGGTTTGATGGACATATGTGTTTATAAATATTTGGCTTTGATAATGCGAGCGATTTCCTTGGTTTTAATGGCAGCTAAAATCAAGGAGGTTAAAAAGATAGGATATTTTTCTTGATAATGTTTTCGGTAGAAAATGCGCATGGCATCGGTGGAAGCTTTGGCGGAGCGGGTTTTGGTTTTTTTGTCGGCGGAAGTTTCTTTTTTAGTGTGGGATTTGAGGCCGGAAGAGATGCCCTGGTAGTGGTCGGTTTTATATTGAGGAAGAAAATAAATGGGATATTTTTTTTGATAAAGACGATAACAAAAATCCAGATCTTCTCCGTACCAAAGATAGTCTTCGTCCCACCAGTTTAGTCGGTGACCGGTAGCGGTTCTTATCAAGAAATAAGCGCCGGTACAGGATTCAATGGCGTGAGGCTTGTTTTTTGGGAGGTGGCCTAGGAAATAACCGGAGAAGATTTTGGAAGTGGGGAAAAGGCGAGAAAGACCGGAAAAGTGGGCAAAGGAGCGCCAAGGGGTGGGAAATCCACGGTGGCATTCAGGTTGTAATTTGCCAGTGGCGACTAGACGTAAATAACAGGTGGCGGCGGTGACCTTGGGGTGAGATTTCAGGAAATTTACGGGTCCGGAGAGACTATCTTTGAAGACGATCGTGTCGGGGTTTAAGAAGAGAGTGTATTTTCCCTTCAAGAAAGGAATGGCTTGATTGTTTCCTTTGGAAAAACCAAGGTTTTTTTTCTGAGGAAGGAAACGGGGTTTGGGATCTGAGGCTTTTGGTTTGAGGTTTTGAGCCAAGTTAAGAGATTCGTCGGTAGAGGCATTATCTACGACGATGATTTGGATTTTTTTCAAAAAAGCAGAAGGGGTTTTTCGGTAAATAGAAAGAAGACATTTTTCGAGATAATTTCCGGAGTTGTAGTTCAGAATAACAATGGAGAGAATGGGTTTAGCGGGCATATTTTTTATAGATTGAAAATAAGGTTCTTGAGGAGTGTTCCCAAGAATAGTTTTTGTAAACAATGTCCCTGGCATTTTTGCCGATTAGTTTTGCTTTTTTGGGGTTTTTGACTAGAGCAGTGGCTAGACCGGCCAATTCCTTGGGATCGGAAGCGATAAGAGCGGAGTGGTTGTGTTTGACATTAATACCTTCTATTCCTTCTTTGGTGGTGATAACCGGAAGACCGGTGGCCATGGCTTCGAAAAATTTAGTACGGCTTCCTCCCCCACTTCTTATAGGAGCGATGAGGGCCCAAGCTCTTTGGTAATAGGAGCGAGGATCATCTTTTTGACCATCGGTTTGGGCTTCTTTAATGGTTATGTTGGGGCCGGATAAGTAAGAAAGAGTTTCGGGAGCATGTCGGCCAATGACGTAGAGTCGAGCGTCATTGATTTTTTCTTTAATTTCCGGCCAGACTTTTTCAATTAAAAGAATAGCTGCTTCCTTGTTTTGCATCCATTTCATGTTACTGACACCAAAAAGAAAAGAAGGTGATTTGGTTTTGGGAGTGATTTTTGTTTTTTCAAAGTAATGACCGGCTACTCCGTTGGGAATCATTTCTATGTTGGTTCGACCGGTGACTCTTTTCATTAATTTTTGGTCATCGGCAGAAACAGCGGCTACGGTGGGGGTATTTTTCCAGTAGTGAGTTTCCCAGAACTTGAGTTTTAGAACATCCAGCCAAAGAAGGGGTTTGATAAGGGATCTGATTCCCTTGATAGTTTGAGTGAAATGCTGATAGACAGCGTATTCGATAGTTTGACCGACCAGGATAACAGGGAT
>DAOUWE010000078.1 GCA_030667285.1 Candidatus Shapirobacteria bacterium
CAAAATTAGTTTAAATGAATTCAGGGGTCAGAAAAAACTTCAACTCATCAACAATCATCTTCATGTCAAAAAATAAAAAAACACTTTTTCATTTTCTCAGAAACAACCCCCTAGACCTTGTCATTTTTCTTCTGCTTTTTTTAATGGCCTTCTTTTTTCTGCCAACCACTCGGTTCTGGTCCTCTTTCCTTTCTACACAGTCAAAAACTTACCCCTCAGAAACTCTGGCCGACTATCAGTCTCCTCCTCAGCCGGTTCTCAAAAACCAAACTGCCCCTGTCGTTTTCGCTCAAGCCCACATTATCCTTGATCAAAAAACTAACACCATTCTCTCTTCAAAAAATGAACACCAGCGTCTTTCTCCTGCCTCTACCACCAAATTAATTTCTGCCCTTACTGCTCTAAATATTTATCCGCTGGATGAAATAGTAACTGTCCAACAAGACTATCTTGTGGGCAAAAACATGGAGCTTCAGGCCGGAGAAACTATCACTGTTTCCAATTTAGTTTCCGGGCTTCTTATTCACTCTGCCAATGACGCCGCCTACACCTTAGCTAGACACAACACCGCCTCCGTTTCCGGTTTTATAAAACAGATGAATCAAATACCGGAAAGATATCGCTTGGAAAATACTCACTTCACCAACTTCGACGGCATGGACCATCCCGACCATTATTCTTCAGCTTATGATTTGTCTCAAATTGCCCGCCTTTCCTTGAAAAGTGATGTTATTCGCCAAGCTGTCGCTGTTAAGGAGACCTATGTCACCGACACCAAAAACATCTATACTCACCATCTCGAAAATACCAACGAGCTCTTGGGATCTATTCCTGAGGTTAAAGGTCTAAAAACCGGCTGGACCGATTTGGCCGGAGAGTGCTTCATTGGGCTTATAGAAGTTAACGGTCACGAACTTATTACTGTAGTTCTCGGTAGCCAAAACCGTTTCATTGAAACTGAAAGAATGATTGATTGGGTTAAGAAAAACGTTTATTGGGAATGATCAATCTGTCGTCCATTCCTGAGCCACGGCCCTCACATAAGCAGCAAATCCATTATCCCCCTCGAAAACAAAAACCGGCTGAAAAAAGTTTGTCCCCACCAGGGGTTCAAAATAAGCCAGCTCCACTCGGCGAATTATTACCGACTCATCCTCTGTATCCGAGGCCGGATAATAATCACCTGCCAACATCTCGCTCCAGGCTCTGTCCACAGCCTTAATTGGATAAGTAGCCAATTTGCTAACATCCACCGGCACATAGCGATAATTAACTTCTACTATTTCCCTTTTCTCATCACTACTTCCTGAAATTAGAACCGATATCGAGGCCTTGTCGGGTTCCGTCGAAACCACTCGAAACTCGTCTTTTATCTTACTTCTAAACAAATCCACTCGTAGAAGATCAGCCTCTGAGAAAGACGCCGCTTCTACTAGTCCTCCGGGCATGATTTTGTAATAACTAAGCTCACTTATTCCTTGGTTTATATCTTCCGCTAATTTTCCGGATCGACTAAAATAAGTCTTTGCAACCTGTATCGCCCTTTCTTCATCAGGCAATCGCCCGGGCCCTATGAGAGTTTGGTCATTGAGGTATGGATATCGAACATCAAAATTTCCGGAAAGCGCATTTATCGTCAATGTGTAACTCAGCCCTCCTTCAAATTTATAAGTCCCTTCATTTATCTTTTCGGGCTGTCCTGCAAAATCAAGACTGTTAGCCAGTTTTTTTGCATTTTCTAAGGCCAAAATAGTTGAACCGGATCGAGGGATGAAATAAACCTCCACCCTGTCTCCAAAATCAGGGAGAGATTCGTCCAGAGTTTCCAAAACAAACTGGTGAGACCCTGTTTCTTTGTCCGGAAACTGAATTTTTTGAATTCTGCCAAAGGCCATATTTGGAGGCGGTGGAGGATCAGGATTAGCCGCCCTCCACAAAGTCCATGCAGTTCTACCGATAAATATGAGCAAAACCAAAGATCCTATCGCCACCGAGCCATATTTTATAAAAAATCTGATCCAATAAGACGCCTTGGTCAAAGTCACATTTGCCATATAAAAATTCTACACGATTACTCCGTCCATCCAAAATGATAAAATATACCCACTCTTGCCCGGTCGTCTAACGGTATAATAAAAATATGAAGAAATTCCTGCCACAATTGCTACCAAAAAATGATCCTAGATATAAAAAATGGAAAAAAAGTTTAAAAAAACGCCCTTCTCCCTGGAACAAGGGAAAAAACAAGGAAACAGATCCTGGAGTAAAAAAAATCTCTTCCACCATGAGATCTAAAAAGATAGACAATTTTAGAAAATGGAGAAATAAGCAAAAAAAAACAGGAGAAATAAAAAACTACTATCCGCCACTTCCTAAAAACTCAAAAACAGCTGAATTAATAGGACTCACTCTAGGAGATGGAAATTTGTACCAGTATCCCAGAACCGAACAATTATTAATATCTTTCAACAATAAATATCCTCAAATTATTAAAAGAGCAAGACTACTCATCAAAAATACATTTAATAAAACACTTAGTGATGGTAAAGGGGCAGGAAATTGCACCAGAATTTGGATCTACGAAAAATACATATCAAAACGATTAGGAATACCGCCGGGTGCTAAAAAAAACCATAACTTGAGAATTCCCAAATGGATATGGAAGTCTGAAAAACTTTTGATAAGCTGTCTAATCGGACTGTACAACGCTGAAGGTTCATATTCTATACATCTCCCCACCTGTACATACAATTTCGGTTTTGCCAATAGCAATAAAACCCTCTTAGAAGATGTACATAAAGCCCTAAAAATACTAAAATACACCCCACACCTTAGAAAAAACAAAGTCACACTGAGAAAAAAGAATGAGACAAAAAGCTTTGCTACACTAATTAAGTTCAAGTATTACAGAAAAGCTACTATTGCGAGATAGTGTAAAGGTAGCACGCTACGCTCTGGACGTAGAAATCGGGGTTCGAATCCCTGTCTCGCAACCCGAAACAAGCAAAGCTTGTGTAGGTCCTGAGCCAAGCCAAGTTTGACTTAGC
>DAOUWE010000066.1 GCA_030667285.1 Candidatus Shapirobacteria bacterium
TACCCAGATATGAGAATGAGTACGTAATTCTCAGAAGCATGATCTAAGATGATAAACTTTGGGATATGAGGAAGTTGATTTTAATATCCCCCTTCCCCCCAAAAGGTTCAACCTACAAGAGTAAACACAGCGCCCTGGCTTCGTTTGGGAAAAATAAAGTAGATTCGATGCTGAAGGCTGATTCCGAACTTAGAGTAGTGGTATTGGCAGATAAGTATGAAAATGATGGATCCTGGGAGGATGAGAGGGTTGAGGTAAGAAGAGTTTGGAAAAGAGGGAGTATTTTGAGCTATTTTGGGGTTTTTCGAGAGATTTTAAGAGAAAAAGACAGTAAAGAGATTTTGGTTGAAATGGAGTGGGCGCTTTTGGGAAAAAATCAGATTTTGATTATTCCGTTTCCATTTTTATTACTTCTGACACGGGCTTTGGGTAAAAAGAACTACATAGTGACCCACGGTGTTTCTTTGGATTTTTCTTCTTTGTCTCCCCAGTTGGGGATTAAGAAGAAAAGTTTTAAAAGCCGGGTTTACAATTTTGGACTTAATGCTTTTTACTTTTTATTGGTCAGATCGGCAAAAAAAATTATTACTCTTGAAAGAGACCTGGCAGACAAGATAAATGGAAAAATGGGCGGGGAAAAAGCAGTCTTTATCCCCCATGGAGTGGATACAAAACTAAAGACTGTAAAAAAAGATAAAGCAAGAGATCTTTTAGGGCTTGATAAGGATGAGTTTTTGATAGTTAATTTTGGATTTTTAAGCTGGTACAAGGGATCTGATCTTTTAGCTCAGGCTTTTTATGGACTGATTAAAAATAAGCCCAAAGAGAAGTTAAGACTGGTTTTTGCCGGAGGACCTAGTAGTGTACATAAAAACAACTTGGTTTATGCGGAATTTATAGAAAAACTAGAAGAAGTGGTTGGTAAATCAGAAAAAATGAAGATTACCGGATTTGTTAAAGACGAAGAGATACCTTTATATTTCTCGGCGGCTGATTTGTTGGTTCTTCCTTATCGGCAGTTTATTTCCTCTTCCGGACCATTATCTTTGGCTTTTACTTTTGAACGCCCGGTAGTTTTGTCCGAAAAGCTTAGAAATTACTTTGTGAGTCCGGATATAAAAGAATCGGCTAAAAAAAGTGGATTGGCGGAAAAAGACTTATTGTTCGAGTTGAACTCCAAGTCCTTGGCGGAAAAGATAAGGTGGGGAAAAAGAGAGGTAAATTATAAAAAGTTACTTATGTTTTCCAGATTAATGCGAAAAAAAAGAGCGTGGGAATTGGTCGGTAAAAAGTATGTTGAGATGATTTACAGATGAGTTTTTTAAAGAAAAAAAAAGAAATCTTAAAAAAGGAATGGCCGGTGGTGGTACTTTTGGTTTTGTTTTTTTGGATATTTTTTAAAAACTACGTTCCGGGTACGTTTTTGATAGGGTGGGACAATCTTTTGCCTGAACTAAACATTTGGATGAACTTAAAGAGGTCGGTTTTTGCCGGTTGGCAGGAATATCAAGGATTGGGCTTACTGGGAGGAATGGCTCATGCTGCCGATCTTGTCAGGCAGGTGATCATTCTTCCTTTTGTTTTAATTTTGCCCAAAAATTTAATCCGGTACTTGTGGCATTTTGGAATGCTTCTTTTGGGAACTTTGGGGATTTATAAAGGTCTTGGAAAATTAAAATTAAAAAAGATGGCCTCTTTTTTGGGAGCTTTGTTTTATCTTTTAAATTTTGGAACTATTCAATATTTTTGGGTTCCTTATGAGGCTTTTTCTACCTTCTGGGGATTTTTTCCCTGGTTGATTTTTGGAGCTTACGAACTTTTTGAAAACTGGTCGACCAGAAATAAAAAGAAGTTTTTGGTTTTGAATATCTTGGCAATACCCGGTTTTTATGTTCCAACCTTGTTTTTGGTTTATTTGCTTTCGTTGGGAATTTTTCTGATTGGGTTTTTATTAAGAAGAAGAAAAGGTCTTTTGAAAAAAAAGAGTCAAAAATTAGGGACAATGTTGTTTTGGATTTTTCTTGTTAATTTCTTCTGGCTGTCTTTGTTCTTGGTGTTTGCGGCAAAGAATATAAAAAACCCTCAGGTTGCTTTTAATAACATAATGGCTTCGGAGGAAACTTATCAGAGAAGTCAAATGCGAGGAGATCTTTTGAGCTTCTTGCAACTTAGAGGTCACTATTATGATTTTCATAGCGGACTTGTTCCCTTAATGTCTTTGTGGCAGGATTTTTTCTCAAAAGGAGTGGCTGAAAAAATAATTGTTTTTTTGTCTGTGTTTGCGGTTTTGGGTGGAGTTTTTGAAATCCTTAGAAGAATAAAAAACAAGAAGAAAGTATCTTTCTTGATTAGTGCTTTTGTTTTGTTTTTGTTTTGTGCGGCGGGATTGATGTCAACAACGGTTCCGTTTTCTTGGTTGAATGAGTTTGTCAGAAAAATTTCTGTTTTTGACCAGGCTTTTAGAGCGCCTTTTACAAAACTAGTTGTTCCTTTGGTTTTTTGTTTATCTTTGTTTTTTGCATACGCAATTGAGAGTTTGGAAAAACTTCTGGAAAAAATTAAGTTGGCAAAAACCATCAGGCCATTTTTGCCTCTCTTTTTTCTTTTTTTGCTGATTTATTCTTTTTTTCCTGTTTTTAGGGGAAATTTGTTCCATTCACAGATGAGGAATGAAGTTCCGGATTCGTACTTTAAGTTGTTTGATTTTTTGAAAAAAAGAGACAGAGAGGGAAGGATTGCTAATTTGCCATCCGGATCTTACTGGGGATGGACTAGCTACAGATGGGGTAGCGCAGGTTCCGGGTTTTTGTGGCACGGGATTGAGCAACCAGTTTTGGATCGTAATTTTGATGTTTGGAATGTGGAGAATGAAAAATATTATTGGGAACTGAATTATAGTTTACAAAGCGAGAACACAGTTCTTTTGGAAAATGTCTTGGAAAAATATTCTGTTTCTTATGTTTTGTTTGACGATAATGTATTTTTTCCAGGACAAAAAGAGTATGCAGAAATTTCTACTCAGAGTAAAAAAATGATGGAGGAAATGGATAGCCTGGATTTAATTTGGAGTGATGGAGGGCTGTATCTTTACAAGAATAAGAATGTGGACGAAGAGGGTATTTACTCAACAAATCCGGTCAAGACGGTGGAGCCCGGGGGTTCGGGTAATAATGTGGATAGGGTTTTTGAGAATTATGATGACTATGCATATTCTTCGGATCCAGAAGTGATTTATCCTTTTGCAGATTTTTCTACAAACAGGTTGACAGAAGAGTTGAGTTTCAATGTCAGTGCA
>DAOUWE010000019.1 GCA_030667285.1 Candidatus Shapirobacteria bacterium
AACAACTTGAACTCCCATGCCCTTTGTCAACTCCACCGACTGTTTTATTCTTTCTCGGGCATATTTCAAAGCCTTCAAGCGACTCCCTTTTCTTTTTCCATCTTCTCCAGGAAGAAGCCCTCTTCTAATCAAATCTTCCAGTGTAAAACCAACACTAAACATCATACCCAAAGCCTCTTCCTTTCCTGGCTCTCTGTAATCAGAAAGCCAAAAACCACCGGGTAAATGTCTAAAAATATCCACTATTTGTCCAAAATCAACATCTTGGCTCTGATCCAAAGCCGGAAACTGGCGAGGAATATCACCAAACGGATCAATTCCCTCTTTTGTCTCCATGTCTCTAGCATGCACCATAAAAGCGGATTTTCCTCCCACCTCCCGAGCTTCCGGTAAGTCAGCCAAACTTTCTACTCCCGGCAAACCAACCAGTTCTCTCAACCCAGCCCTCCCTTCCCCGGAATAAACAATGCAGTCTACAAAAGTTTGAAGCAATTTTTTTCTTGTATCTTCGGTCCTGCCATCAACCACCTCTACAACCCCATCATATATCCCCAAAGCTCTTCTGGCCGACCCAACCACATCACGAGGATCAAAATCACTCCTCTCTCCTATTCTCAACATATCGAACTATACCCAAAACTCCCACCGTTTTCAACAAAATTCTACAACTGGCTATCGAAAAAATCAGTAGTTTTCTTCACCGCCTCCGCCCAGCTTCCTTCCATATTATGACCCGCTCCTTTGTACACTACCAGTTCCACATCCTTCTCCAGAATCTCTAATCTGTTAACAAAGTCTTCTTGCCAAAACAGTCCCACCCATTCGTCCCTGTCTCCCTGTAAAACCAATAACGGAGATCGAATTCCGGGCAAATACCAGTCAATCGAATACAACCTGCTATCATACTGCCTCTCAAACTCATCCACCGCTGACCTTACGGCAACTCCTCCATCATCTAAGTCATCAGCATAAACCAGAACTCCTTCGGGAAACCCTTTGGTCACCGGTGCCCACAACACCGCCGGAATCCTTTCTCCACTTATTTCCAACACCGAAACCGCAATCTGGCCTCCATTACTATGTCCCCAAATCCCCACTTTTTCTTCAACCACATAATCCAAATCTTTCACCGACTCCGTCAAATCCAATACCGCCACTGCTTTGGCAAACCTCGCCTCTAGCATGTCCTCGCTTTCCCCATCTGACTCACCGTACCCCAAAAAATCAGTTGAAATCGTCAAGTATCCTTTCTTGGCCAATTCATCTGCCACCCGAAAACTTCCAAAACCGGGATAATATCCTTCTTTTTCTGCATATCCTCTTACCATCACTATCACCGGATACTTCTTGTTCTCATCGAATCCTACCGGCCAATTAATTACCCCCGAAATCCTTTTCCCTTCGCTCTTGTAAATTAAAACCTGACTGTCAAAATTCTTACTCCCCCTTCTCTGGTCCACCGCTTCCGGTCTCCCCAAAAACTCAACCTCGCTCCCCACCTCACCTCTTTTTCTCAATTCAGAAAAAGAGTATTTATCCAAGACCCTTTCTGTCATCTCAATCCTTTCTCCCAAGGGAATCAAAGCCGGCCTACTATATATATATCCCCACACTCCTCCTCCGGCCAAAACAACAATCAATAAGGCAATTATCATCCGCTTCTTCACACTTTCATTTTACCCTAGCCAAAACCACCCAAAAACATCTTTAAGGTCGCCGGTTCGGTAAGTCGTATAAATCTACTTCTTTAGCCAATAAACCCCTGGCCTCTATTATTAAACGATCATACAGTATCAGGGCTGTCATTCCTTTGCATCCTTGCACTCTGACCGAATCTGGATTTTCAAACAACCGCTCCAAAACAAAAGCCGTACTTAGTAAAAAGTCGCTAGATTTAACATCTTCACCATAACGATAAATCTTCCAACGACTATAGCCTTTCCTTCTATCGGGCGACTCGGCAACACTACTGTTCATCGCTGCCACCAAACTCTCCAAACTATCGCTATGCAAAACACACACTTCTGTAAAATCAATCACTCCCGCTCCACTCGGTCTCTCCAAATAAACAATCACAAAACCTTTTCGAGTTCTTTCACTTGGTCCCAATTCACCAGTCTCTTCTTCCAACTCTCTTCGCAATGTAGTTTGAAAGTGATCAATTCCATACCTTGGTCCAAAACCCCACCTGCCTCCAACTTTCCCTCCTGGTATATCCAACTTTCCTTCCTTTCCACCAAAAGATTCTTTCGCCCGCTCTCTGGCAATAAAAAGAACTTCCTCGGTATATAGATCAACCGCAACGATAAAGGCCTTGGCAACAACAAAACTACCCTTTTGATCACATCTTTTTTTAAGTTCCAAAACCTCAGCTGAATCTGGGCAAATATTTCCCACATCCCAACCCAAATTCTGATGGCTCCTCCACAATAAACGCCCAACACGCCCTTTTCGAAAACCGGCAGGCTCTTCAAACACCATACAACCATCCTGTTCCCCCACCAAACACGATTCTCTACCTAAAAAAAGCGCCTCAAAAATATCTAGGGGAAACCAGCCCTTGTCCGAACAAAACATCAAACCACTAAAATCCGACCTGTCCGCAACCGGATAGTGCCTCCACTCTCTAGATTCTGGTATATCTAATTCCGAATTACGAGGCAACGCTTTTCTACAACTAGAATTAGAAAACAAAAGCGGAAAGTACTCCTCGACATATCTCTCTACTTCTTTATAACTCATAAAGGCCACCCAAAGACCAAAGGATAGACTATTTTTAAATTGACCCTATTTTACACTAACACCCTAACCATCAAAAGAAATTTCCTACTCTTTATCTCACCAAAAACCATCCCAAGCCACTAACTACTATCACTAAACCCATAGACCAACCGAATCTCAACGCAAACTCTTTTCTCCCTTGCATCCGAGCATAAATTACCTTGGAAATTAAATTTGTTGCGTTAATACAAGTAAAAACCAACCAGGCTTGCTTCAAACTTATTTCCTTACCTGCCAATTCCGCCAAATTAACCACCACCGCATCAATACCCGAAAAAGAAGCCGCCACCGAACCCACTAAAAATCCACCCTGGCCAAAAAATATCAAAGCAATCTTTGTCAAAAATCTAATTACCAAAAGCACCAAAGCAAAACGTATTGCTGAACCCAGAGAAACAATGCTCTTCCTCTTCCTTTCCTCTTTTGCCTTCACTTTAACCTCCACCAATCTTTTGCCCTTAGTAAAATAAAAATAAAGACCACCGGCCAAAGCTGTTCCAATAACCAAAAGCATAGCCGGTGTAATCGACACCAGCCACTTACTATTTATTGACGCCACCAAAACAGTTATTTGCAAAAAACTAACCAAGTTGGCAAAGACAGCCGCCGCCACTAACTGATTAATATAACCGCCCCTCTTGCTCTTCAAGGCCAAAGATTGCACTGTAAACGTTGAAGAGACAAATCCTCCGACCACCGAAGTCAAAAACCATCCCTTCTTCTCTCCCACTATTCTGCTTAAAAAATACCCGAACATCTCTATCCCCGTAATCAAGACCACTATCAACCACATCCTAAATGGATTCAATATTTCCAAATTCTCCAAAACTCCGTACTCTACTCCGTACGCCCCCAAAATCATTTTCACCCCCGAAACGTCAGTCAAAAAATAGGCCGTATTGGGCAAAAATGGCAAAACCACCAAGGCCACTATCGCAAAAGTCAAAAAGGCTGACATTTCACCTCTCCTTATTCCCAAAATAAAATTCTTGGCCCTGTCTTTCATTGACAAAATCAGCGTAATTACCACTGCCACTGCAATAACTAACTGTACTGGTAAAATATCAGTCGCCACCAAAAAACCCATCACAAAAACATAAACCGCCGCCAGCTCTGTTGTTAATCCCGGAGATTTAATCATCAAACTCCCCACTACATAATAAGCCGTCAACAAAACAAAAAAACCAATCGTTATCACTAAATACAAAACATTATCTCCTGCCACACTCAAAAGTCCGGCAATTCCTCCCAAAAGAGAAATCAAAGAAAAAGTTCTTAAACCACTCAATCCTCTTGAACTCGCTGATTTCGCTCCCTTCTTTTTTCTAGAAATAAACTCTCTCTCCAGACCAATTAATGCCCCTAAAACCACAGCTATTAAAAGTCTAACCGGAGCCGTCAAATCATCCATTAATCTCAGTATACACAAGACGTTGGTTTATAATATCTTCATGTCTAAAACTTTCTTTGTTAAAACCTACGGCTGTGCTCAAAACACAGCCGACTCGGAACGTATTAAGGCTCACTATCATCAACTGGGCTTTACTCAAACCCAAAACTGGAAAAAGGCCGACACTGTCATCATCAACACTTGCATTGTTCGAGAATCTGCCGAAAATCGTGCTTACGGTTTTTTGAACAAAGTAGATCAGTTTCGCTCTTCTTCCACTCCTCAAATAGTTGTCACCGGTTGCTTGGTCGGTTCCGCCATTCGTCAAAAAAACAAAAAAGGGGTTTCTAAACTAAAAAAACTAAAAGAAAAATTTCCCTCGGTAGACAAATTCCTCCCCATTGAAAAAATAAACTTTAATATCGCTCCTCTAAGAGACAAAAAAGAATCCGCCCTCATTCCCATTAGTTCTGGTTGCAACAATTTCTGTTCTTACTGCATAGTTCCTTTTGCCAGAGGACCCGAAATTTCCCGTCCCTTTGATCAAATTATTTCCGAATCTAAAAAAGCTATAAAAAAAGGATTTGATCATCTTACTCTAGTCGGTCAAAACGTCAATTCTTATGGTTCTGATCTAGTCAAAAAATCAGAAACCTACATCTTACCCTCCGGTCAAAAAGTCAAACCTGTCCTGGTTAAATCCATGGGGCGCGCTCGCATTCCCACTCTTTTCCCCTACCTGTTGGACACCGTCGCCAATCTGCCGGGAACCAAATTAGTTTCTTTTGTTTCCAGTAATCCTTGGGATTTTTCCGACCGACTCATAGAAACCATGGCCAAAAACCCAAACATCAACCGTCTTCTTCATCTTCCCATTCAATCCGGAGATGATCAAATTCTGAAAAAAATGAACCGTGGTTACACTGTCCAAGAATATATCAATCTAGTCAAAAAAATCAGAAAGGCTGTTCCTAAAATTAAAATCAGTACCGATATCTTAATCGGTTTCCCCGGCGAAGACGAAAAAAGCTTCCAAAACACTCTTGATCTTTGCCAAAAAATCGGTTTTCACAAAGCATACCTCAACAAATACTCTCCTCGATCCGGAACTATTTCTAAAAAACTCTATCAAGACAAAATTCCTCAAAAAGAAAAACGTCGTCGATGGCAAATACTAGACCAACTCATTAACCGACCATCATCCAAAAACTGATAAAATCAACTACCTTATGAACAAGACCAAAACAAACTGGGGAGAAATCAAAGGAAACCAAAGGATTCGCACCCATCTCTTAAACAAACCCGAAAAAAAACTCATCCGTTTCCTTGCCCCCCTTGTTCCTACTTACATCGAAACCTATCATCTTACTCTCACCGCCATTCCTCTGGGCTTACTTCTAATCGGTACCGGATTTTTGTCTCAACAAAACAAACTTTGGTTCTTGGCAAGCGCTCTGATTATATTTCTTCGCTATCTTGCCGATATTTTGGATGGTGAAATCGGTCGTCGAAGAAAAACAGGACTCGTTAAATGGGGCTTCTACACTGATCACTTTTTAGATTTTATCTTTTCCATCTGTGTCATTTCTTCCTATCTTTTTTATCTTCCCCAAAACAAACTGGTTCTTCTCCTCATTCTGGGAACCATTGCCACTCACTTTTTAAACGAAAGCCTCATTTGCATCACCCTTGGCCGCTATCAAACTTCGGGCTATTTTGGTATCGGACCGACCGAAATAATTCTCATGACAATTCTTTTTAGTCTCTCTCTAGCTATTTTCCCCCCAACTTTCACTCGTTTTTCTCTTACCTTCTTCTGGTTTATCACCACTTTTGGTATTATTTTAAAATTCTATCGCGTACAAAAAATTCTCTGGAAAAAAGAATTGGGAAAGAAAAAATGAAAATCAAAAAACGCATTTATTATCTCTATCAACCCTCAAAAAAAAGATACCAAAGGGCTTCTTACACCATGAATTCCAAAGAAGACCGACTTGTCTTTGAAAAAGAACAAATCGCTCTTTCTAGGCTCAAGAAAATTTTTTCCGATTATTTAAATCCTCAAACCAAACGGCCTCGCTTTATCAATTCCAAACTAAAAGAAATCTTCTGGCACTACGCCGATGAACAGGCTCGTCTAGCTCTAACTTTTGCCTATCATCAAAAAATCACTCTCAAAAATAATAAAATTCCGAATATGGAAATCGGTAACTGGAAAAAAGTACCTTTTTTCCTAAAACACCATCAAAATCTTCGTTCTCAAACTCTGCCGAAAAACATTCTTCGTCCTCTCCGCTCGCTTCGCTCTCGCCTGGATGTTTCTGGTCGTCATTTAGTATCTCTGAGATTCGAAAACATCCACCTGGCCATAGACCTAGTCACTGATCGTTTAATATTCACTATCCACTGGGATCGACACCCTCCCCAGTCACCTCTCTCTTGGATCAAGCACATGCTCTTCGAAGACCAAAAGTCTTAAACTTGCCTTCCGATCAATCTTAATTTATAATCCCTTCTACCAAAGACAGTCGGTAATCTCAAGAATTTTTGAGAAACGAAGCATCCGGCCGAGGTGAAAAGTAAATTTTTATCACCACCTCGTCTCTGGCGAGGTTTTTTAATGACCAAACAAACCAAAATCTATCAAGTCGAAGACATCAAAACCAGACTAGAAGGTTCTCGTTCAGCCGCTCTGGTTGACTATCAAGGCCTGTCAGCAGAACAAATCGCCGCCCTCAGAAAAGAGGTCAAAGAAACCGGCGGAGTCATAGAAGTAGCCAAAAACACTCTTGTTCAAAGAGCTCTTTCCCGCTTGGGCATCGAACTTCCCGAAAAACTGGTTGGTCCCACTGCCGTTGTCTACTGCGAAAAAGACGAAGTTACTCCTTTAAAAGCAATCAAAAAAACCGCCGATATTCACAAAAAACCGGAATTCAAATACGGCATCTACCAAAACAAACTACTCTCTCTAGATCAATTAAAGGAACTAATATCTCTTCCGAGCAGAGAACAGCTTTTAGCCAGTCTTCTCTCTGGTCTTCAAAGTCCCCTTTCTCGGCTTACTCACGCTCTTAAATTCAATCAAGTCAAGCTACTACTTACTTTAAAAGCAGCTACTGAAAAAAACTAAATTAACATTCAAACTATTAATTATTAAATATAAAAAAATGTCAGACAAAAAAGAAAAAGTAGTCAAAAAAGTCAAAACCGACTCCAAGCTCCAAAAAATCGTGGACGAGGTTTCCACTCTCTCTGTTATGGAATTAAGCGAGCTGGTTAAAGCTCTGGAGGACAAGCTAGGCGTTCAGGCCGTAGCCGCTGCTCCCGTAGCCGCTGCTCCTGCCGGCGGAGATCAAGCTACTCCTGCCGCCGAAGAAAAATCCGAATTTGACGTAATTCTAGCTTCTGCCGGTTCTAATAAAATTGCCGTCATCAAAGCCATCAGAGAAATCAAGCCCGATCTTGGTCTCAAAGACGCCAAAGATCTAGCTGATGCCGCTCCCAAAGAAATTCTTGAAGGGGCTAAAAAAGAAGTCGCCGACGAAGCCAAAGAAAAACTCGAAGCGGCTGGAGCCCAAGTGGAGCTCAAATAAAACTAAGATAGTGCAAAGCTTTTTATACTTTCTGCGGTCGTCTTTATTATTCTCTCTATCGCCTCCTTTGTATTAAAGGCATTATGAGGTGTGAATATTACGTTCGGTCTCTCTCGCAATAAGTGATAAGAAACAATCTCTTTCAGGTCATCTTCTGTAGTTCCGCTTTCCATTACCACTCCAATATCATCTACTTTTGCTTCCTCTTCGGTCACATCCAGCCCTGCCCCGGCTAAAACCCCCTCATCCAAAGCCCACAATAAGGCTTCCGTTTCCACAACCGGCCCTCTCGCCGTATTTATAAGATAAGACCCTCTTTTCATTTTTTTTATATTCTCTCTGTTCAGTATATGAAAGGTCTCTTTAGACGAAGGAATATGTAAGGACAAAAAATCCGCCCTGGAAAGACAATCTTCCAAGCTCACACACTCATAGCCATGTTCTTTGGCTTTTGCCGCATTTCTTCCTCTCCCTACTCCCAACACTTCCATTCCAAATCCTCGCCCTCTTTTTATCATTTCCTGTCCTATTTTCCCCACTCCCACTACTCCCA
>DAOUWE010000073.1 GCA_030667285.1 Candidatus Shapirobacteria bacterium
CTCATTTTCCCCGCTCTATTTTCTTTAATTTCGGCTCGACCACGAACAATTATTTTGCCTTTTCCTGTGGTATAAAGATCGGTAATTGCTTGCCGACCGTGAATTTCTCCGTAGGTTGGAAAATCAGGTCCCTTGACGAAATCAGTTAGATCTTGAATACCAATGTTGGTGTCGAGAGTAAACTGTAATTGCGAGTAGGCTTCAATCTCTTGATAGATGCGCTCTTTTGTTGAGAGTTTTTTTTGAGAAACTTTCCCCAATTTTTTAAGCTCGAAACCCTTTTCGGATTTTAATTGGCAGTTTTCTAGAATATGATTTATGGCAAGACAAAGCTCTCCTAAATTATGAGGCGGGATTTTGGTAGCCATTCCAACAGCAATTCCATCGGCTCCGTTTAACAGAAGATTAGGAACTCTGGCCGGTAGAACGAGCGGTTCGGAGAGGGTTGAGTCAAAATTTAGGGCAGTGTCTACGGTTTCCCTTCCAATATCTAAGAGCATTTCTCGACTGAATTTGGCGAGAGAGGCTTCTGTATAACGCATAGCGGCCGGTGAGTCTCCGTCGATAGATCCGAAATTTCCTTGTCCTTTTATTAAGGGATAGCGCATAGAGAAGTCCTGAGCCATGCGGACCAGGGCGTCGTAAACGGCAGTGTCTCCATGAGGATGATATTTTCCCAAAACTTCACCGACAATTTTGGCGCATTTACTGGGTCTTCCGCCCGGAGTAAAACCGGTTTTGTGCATGGCAAAAAGAATGCGTCGATGAACGGGCTTGAGACCGTCTCTGACGTCAGGAAGAGCTCGCTGAACAATGACACTCATGGCGTAGTCCATGTAGAACTTCTCCATAACTTTGGTTATTGATGTATTTTCTATTTTGTCGACCATATTAGGTGTCTATATCTGCCATGTGGGCGTGAGTTTGAATAAATTTTTTGCGGGGAGGAACCTCCGATCCCATAAGAATAGTGAACATCTCGTCTGCCTTTTGAGCATCGACGATGTCTATTCTTTTTAAAAGTCGATGTTGAGGATCCATGGTGGTTGACCAAAGCTGTTCGGGGTTCATTTCTCCCAAACCCTTATAGCGTTGGAAATGAAAAGGCTTGTTGAGATCAATATTTTTAAGCTCCAGGTCTTTTTCTTCTTCTGTATAAACGTATAGAGATTTTTTACCCTGAGTGATTTTATAGAGAGGAGGAACGGCCAAATAAACGTATCCCTGTTCCACTGTTTCGGGAAGGTGGCGATAGAAAAAAGTCAAAAGGAGTGTGGCAATATGAGCACCGTCTACATCGGCATCGGTCATGATAATTATTTTATGGTAGCGTAGCTTTTCGGGATTTAGTGTCTCCCCTATTCCCATACCAAGAGCAACGATTAAATCTTTAAGTTCAGCAAATTCTACTATTTTATCTAGGCGGGCTTTTTCTGTGTTAAGTACTTTTCCCTTCAGAGGAAGAATGGCCTGAAAACGACGATCTCGACCTTGTTTAGCCGATCCGCCGGCAGAATCACCCTCAACTATGTATAGTTCGGATTCTTTGGGGTCCTTGGATTGACAGTCGGCAAGTTTTCCGGGAAGGCCGAGAGAATCAAAAATTCCTTTGCGCATAATGGCGTCTTTGGCGGCTTTGGCGGCGTTTCTCGCTTTGACGGAAAGTAAAATTTTGGCGATAATAGTTCTGGCCAATTGAGGATTTTCTTCGAAGTGAGTAGAGAGAGCGTCCCTGACGATTTTGGCGACGATGGGTTGTACTTCAGAGTTCCCTAGCTTGGTTTTAGTTTGGCCCTCGAATTGAAGATCTTTGCTGGGCATTTTTAAAGAGATAACGGCAGTGAGTCCTTCTTTGACGTCTTCTCCTGATATTCGGTCTTTTTCGTTTTTTATAAAACCTTTCTTTTTGGCATAATCTTTGATAGTTCGGGTCAAGGCAGTTCTAAATCCGGTTAGATGTGCTCCTCCTTCTTGGGTGTTAATGATGTTGACAAAGGAGGCGATGTTTTCAGTAAAAGAGTCGTTATATTGAATGGCGATTTCCACTTCTTTGTCTTCTTCTTGTTGTTTAATGTAAACAGGTTGGTGAATGATATTTTTTTTGCTGTTTAGGTTTTTTACAAGACTGACAATCCCCCCTTCAAAATAATAGTGGTATTCGTCGTTTTGTCTTTCGTCGTGATAGTGAAAATAAATTCCGGAGGTGAGATAGGCGCGGTTTTTTAAGGATTTAAGGATGATTTTGGGATCAAATTCTGTGGTTTCTTTGAAAATTTTTGGATCCGGCTTGAAAGTTATGGTGGCTCCGTCGGTGTTTTTTGGCAGGAGAGTTTCTAGTTTTTTGATTTTAGTTCGAGGAATAAGAGAGAGTTTTTTTTTCACCTTGCCTCGGGAAAATTCCATGAAGTTTATTTTTTTGTTTTTTCTGATTTCTACCCGAAATTCGATCGAAAGAGCGTTTACGCAGGCGGCTCCGACTCCATGCAGCCCTCCGGAAATTTTGTAAGCTTCACCTTCGAATTTTCCACCGGAGTGAAGAGTGGTCAGAATAACCTCAATAGCCGGTTTTTTGTATTTGGGCATAATGTCGATTGGTATTCCGCGACCGTCATCGGCGACAGTAACAGAGCCATCTTTTTGCATGAGAACCCAGATATTTTTGGCAAAGCCGGCGAGGGCTTCGTCTATGGAGTTATCAATTATTTCGGTAAGACAGTGATGTAATCCGCTACTGCTAGTGGAGCCAATATACATGGCTGGCCTTTTTCGAACCGGCTCCAGTCCTTCGAGAACTATTATTTGTTGGGCGGAGTAAGTCTTGTCTTTGTTCATTTTGTTAACAAAAAAAAACGGATTTAGGGGTCCGTAGGGGTTTTGAAATCGGATAAAATCAAAATTCTCTTTCTGCTTAAGTATAGAGGATATCCTGGCTAAAGTGAAGAGTGGAAAGACAGTGAAAAGAGATAACAGAGGCGGCAACTAGAGCGTTTAAAGAGCGATTGATACCCATCATGGGAATTTCCACTATTTGGTCTACGTGTTTTAATAATTTCGGGTCTACGCCGGTACTTTCATTGCCGATGATTAGAGCGATTGGTGATTGGTATTTTACCTTAGTATAGAGTTGGCTTTTGGAGTTTTGCTCGATGGCCATTAGTTGATAAGATTTTTTC
>DAOUWE010000081.1 GCA_030667285.1 Candidatus Shapirobacteria bacterium
CCCCTTGAAAACCTTTTCGGGCTCTCCTCTTGGATACTCTGTAGTACGTTCATGGGGCGTATGGTAACCACCAAATTTTTTAGCCACTTTATCGTAGAAGTTTTCCGACATAAAGAAATTATATAATAATTAAGAGCAACCTTTCTCCTCGGCCCTGAAACATAGTAAAATATCTCATGTCTGGTCTTTCTGTATGAATCATTGGTCTGCCTAACGTTGGCAAATCTACCCTTTTTAACGCTCTCTTGGGTCGTCAAATAGCTGACGCCAGCAACTATCCCTTCTGTACCATCGACCCCAACGTCGGCATTGTTGAAGTTCCCGATCCGCACTTATCCCAAGTCGCCAAAATCGCCGGCAGTAAAAAAACCGTCCCCGCCGTGGTCAAATTCGTTGATGTCGCCGGCTTAGTAAAAGGGGCCGCCCAAGGTGAGGGTTTAGGCA
This sequence comes from Candidatus Shapirobacteria bacterium, assembly GCA_030667285.1. Classification (GTDB taxonomy): domain Bacteria; phylum Patescibacteriota; class Microgenomatia; order UBA12405; family JAUWLS01; genus JAUWLS01. Next base: position 445 of record DAOUWE010000081.1, read on the forward strand.
ACAAGTTTTTGTCCCACCTTCGCGGTGTAGATGCCCTCTGCCATGTGGTCAGAAAATTTACCGACTCCAACGTCGCTCTGGCCGGCAGTACCAATCCCCAAAGCGACTTCGATCTGATTTGTGCGGAACTCATTTTAAAAGACCTCGAAACCCTGGATGGAAACGAAACCGCCCTCGCTCTTAAGCTAAAAAAAGAATTAGAAAAAGGCAAACTAGCAATTAGCTTAGATCTTGATCCGGAAGAAAAAAAACTGGCTAAAGATTTTTTCCTTTTAACCGCCAAGCCGTTTTTGCTGGTTATTAATCTAGACGAAACCGCTCTCAAAAACTTTGACCACAACGCCATCAAGGGTCGGAAAACCATTCCGATTTGTGCCAAGCTCGAAGAAGAATTAACTGATTTTTCCCCCAAAGACAGACAGAATTATTTGAAAGAATTAGGCTTAAAAGAATCCGGCCTGGAAAGATTAATCAACCAAGCTTATAACACCCTAAAACTCCAGAGTTTTTACTCCGCCAACCGCAAAGAAGCCCACGCTTGGACTATTTCCCAAAACGCCACGGCTTACGAAGCCGCCGGAGTCGTCCACACTGACTTCCAAAAAGGCTTTATCGGAGCCGACTGCTTGAACGTCAAAGATTTTATCGATCAAAAAGGCTGGCAAGGTGCACGAACCAAAGGCCTGGTCAGGCAAGAGGGGAGAGAATACAAAGTTCAAAATCAAGATGTCATCGACTTCAAATTCAACCTCTAAAAAAATCCTGGTTATTCTCGGACCAACCGCTACCGGCAAAACCTCTCTGGCCCTGCGTCTAGCTAAAAAATTCAACGGGGAACTTATTTCCATCGACTCTCGTCAAATTTACCGAGGACTCGATATTGGTACCGGAAAAGACATCGGTAATCTTCGGCCCCAAGTTTCCAATCTTGAAACTTCTTGCGGAAAACTCCACTATTACCTCTTTGATAAAACCAAACTTTGGTTGACCGACCTAGTCACTCCCGACCAAGCTTTTTCTGTTGCTCATTTTCTGCCCTTGGCTCATCTCTTGATAAAAGATATTCAAGGTAGGGGAAAGCGCCCCATTTTTGTCGGAGGAACCGGCTTTTATTTAAAAGCCCTTCTTCAAGGCCTGGATACCGGCACCATCAAGCCCCGCCCCTTTCTCAGGTCCGCCTTAACCATTTTGCCGGCACCTATCCTTTCTTTTTTAATCCGAAAAACCAATCCATCAAAATGGAAATCAATGACCTCCTCTGATCAAAAAAACCCTCGTCGTTTAATTAGAGCCTTGGAGGTTTCTCTGTCTAGAAAAAACCCTCCGCCCCTTCCTCGTCTCAAACACAGTTTTTGCTTAATTGGTTTAAAAACTGATCTCAAAACTCTTCGCCCTCTCATTCAAAAAAGGGTTCAAAAAAGACTGGAACAAGGACTTCTTTCCGAAATTGAAAACCTTATTAAAAAATACAACTGGTCGGATCCCGGCCTAAACACTCTTTCCTACAAAGAATTTAAACCCTATTTCCAGGGAATCTCAGATTTAAAAACTTGTATCAAAAACTGGGAGCATCACGAATATCAATACGCCAAAAGACAAATCACCTGGTTTAATAAACAAAAAGACATTACTTATCTGAATATTCAAGATTCTAACCTCAAAGAACTCAAGGTGTTTGACAACGAATAACTTTACTCACCATGGTCCGCCAAACAAAACCCCCGTACCTTACATCAATTGATAAACTAGGGGTGTTTCCGTATAATCATAAATATGGGAATGCTAGAAACAGATGGGCCAAGTGTCAACGAAGTGATGGAAACCTCGCCAGGACCAACCGAATTATCTGCCCTTAGCGATTTAATTACCCAAGAAAAATACGAACGGTCTTTTGGAACATATTTAAGAAATTGGAATGGACAGGGGAGAGAGAGTACAATTGCCCCAGGAGCACTTAACGGAAACGAACTAGGAACAATGCTAGCCTTTGCTCTTTGGCAAGGAAGTGAAGAACTAAGAACCGAAGAAGGAGAAAGTATCTTACGCGAACAAGTCTTAGCCGTTTTAGAAGAAAGAGGGAAAAAGCTAAGGGATCCAAATTTAACCCTCAAAGAAAGACAAAGCCTGCATTTAGACATGACACAGGCCATTCTCCAAGGGGCCAATCTCCAAAGAGCCATTCTCCGGGGGGCCGATCTCCAAGAGGCCGATCTCCAAGAGGCTGATTTCCAAAAAGCCGATCTCGGGTGGGCCACTCTCCAGGGGGCCGATCTCCGGGGGATCACTCTCCAGGGGGCCGATCTTGAGGGGACCGAATTTTAAAGAGCCAATTTTTAAAGCCCAAGATAATTTACGGAAAA
>DAOUWE010000032.1 GCA_030667285.1 Candidatus Shapirobacteria bacterium
GGTCTGTAAAACCGTACCAAGTAGGTTCAACTCCTACCCGCTGGACTATGTCTATAGAAACAAAAAATCTCTCAATCATCAGGCGGGTTGATTCAGAAATTTTAGCGAGGCCACTCGCACGACCCGAAACCAGTGAAGTCTTGGGTCCTGAAACATGGGAAAAAAACCCGGAACTAGCCGCCGACATAATGATCAAAATTTTATCAGCCAACTATGGAACCCATAATCTAACCAATGACAAAAACAAATTGATTCACCAAATTGTCAGCGCTGAATTATCACCGTTCATCACCAGCAAAAGAGACGCCTGCGCCGCCTTGATAAAACTCAGTCAATTCGACGTAGAAATCGGTAGAGCAGCATGTTTTCCTGGCGAAAACGGAGGCAAATCAGCACCAATAATAACCGCCTTTAAGGCTTGGGAAAATGGAATTGTTTTTCCTGAATCCAAAATACTTAGAGCTGAAATTAGAACAGCTAAACCCACAAAAGAGGTGCCAGGCGGACTAGCCACCCAGGCTATTTTTCTAAGGAATGACAAACTAGGATTTCGCCCAACAGCTGTTGGTCCCTTTTTTCATCATGGCGAACCAGACAGACAAGAAATATTTATACTGGCCACAATCTGCAAAACTGAAAACATGCTAATAACCAAAGCCAGAGAGCTTTGGATACCGGATATTGCTGTTGATAGCGAAGCTGAGAGAGAAACTTTGGGCGAAATGTGGACGATGAATTTTAACACAGATCTCAGGCTAAAACCGACAGGTAAAATGGACACAAGTACTTGTGATTTTTATATCCAGAATAGCGGTCCCTTGATACTGGTTTCACCGATCGAAAAAACCAACCCAAACTGGCAGAGAATCTTGGAAGAAAAATTTAATGAAGACAAAAGATTCGCCCTCGCCCGTCTTCCACTAAATGAAAATACAACTATCTCACCTATTACTGGAGCAATAATAAAACTAAAAACGCTCGGGTTTAAACTGATAGGTTTCGAGCCAGAATTCAATGAAACAGGATGGGGAATAAATCTACTAATGGGTAAATTGTCACCAACAGGACAACAAAAACTAATTATGCCCTGTTTTACCGAGGGAATTTTTAATCACGATCTTGAAAACTCCCTCTTGCGGGTTTCTATAGACTGGAGGGAAAAATGAAAAACAGTATTAATCTACTTCTCCTTAAAAAAATAATAAAAATACCATCACTCAGCAAAAGTCACAATCAATGTCTTTTAGCACTAAAAGTGATAAAAAAAGAGATCGACAATCACCAGATACCATGCTTCGTAAAATTTAATAACAACGTTCCTTTCTTGATCGCCGGTGATCTCAAAAAAGCCAGGGTTCTGTTTCTAAGCCATATTGACGTTGTCCCAGCCAATACTGAACAGTTCAATCTAAAAAGAAAAGGTAATAAAATATTTGGCCGAGGCGTGCTGGACATGAAAGGTCCATTGGTGGCAACACTAGGCCCTTTTATAAAACTATGGCAAACAGGCCAAAAACAGTTTTTATTCGCCGTCACTAGCGACGAAGAGGTTGGGGGGTTCAACGGCACTGCCTTGCTAACAAAAACACTGTTTAAAAATATCAAAGCCGCCATCGTTCCCGACGGTACCGGAGATGACTTAATAATTATACAAAAAGCGCCTTTCCATATAAAAATTCAATCTACCGGAAAATCTGCTCATGGATCAAAACCCTGGAAAGGGATTAACGCGGCAGAAAATTTATCCAAATGCTGTACCCAAATCATAGGTAATCTCAACCAAAATTCTCTCGAATCAACCACAGCCACCCTCACTCAATTTCACAGTGGCCATACCACAAACACCGTTCCCGCCAAAGCCATAGCCATTATTGACATCAGAATAAAAAAACAATCGGAAGTTACAGACCTAATTAAAAAACTAGACTTAATCACCCAAAAATGGAAATGTAGCTGGAAAAAAATTGATGAACCGCTATTTTTTAAAACTCCAAAAAATAGTCCTTTTCTCAAAATCTGGATTGCCGTATTCAAAAAAATCACCACCAAGAAACCGTTATTAAAAACAGAAAGTGGAGCATCCGACGCTAGATTTTTATGGGAAGACCTTAAAATCCCAGTAATCATAACTTCAGTAATCGGTGGCAGAGCACATTCCAAACATGAATGGGCAAATATCGACTCACTGACACGACTATCAAAAATCATTTTTGAATTTGGTCTATTAATAACTAACCCGAAAACAAAAGCCAGTCAAAACATTTTTAATGATAAAATCAGAACATGGACAACTCTCAAAAACTAGACTTAATTACCCGTAACTGCGAAGAACTTCTAACCAAAGAAAGTCTAGATCATCTTTTCTCCACCGACACCGCCTTAAATCACTACATCGGCTTTGAAATCTCCGGTCTTGTCCATCTGGGCACCGGCCTCATGTCCATGGGCAAAATCGCCGACTTTTTAAAAGCCGGAGCTAAATGCACAATTTTTCTGGCTGACTGGCACAGCTACCTTAACAACAAACTAGGAGGGGACTGGGGCAAAATAAAAAAAGCCACCAAGTCTTATTTTCAAGAAGCCCTAATAGCCTCTCTTGCCTGTCATGGCATTAAATCAACAGAAGTAAGCTTCGTCCTGGGTTCCGATCTATACCGAGACAATCTCACTCACTGGGAAACCTTCATGGAGGCCGGCAAACACATTACTCTCAATCGCAACCTACGCTCCATTTCCATTATGGGTAAAAAAGCAGGAGAGTCCGTTGACATGGCCACTCTTTTCTACCCCCCTCTTCAGGTAGCTGATATTTTCACTCTAAAAATCAATTTAGCCCACGCCGGCATGGATCAAAGAAAAGCTCATGTTTTAGCCATAGATGCCGCCAAAAAGTTAAAGATAAATCCTCTCAAAGACTCCAAGGGCAAAACCATCTCTCCCACCGCCATTCACCACAGCCTTGTCGCCGGCCTGAACGCTCCTGCCAACACCGAAGATTTTAAGATGAGTAAATCCAAGCCCGATTCAGCCATTTTTGTTCATGATTCTCCCGACACCATTCGAGAAAAAATCAAAAAAGCCTACTGTCCACCCCAAAAAACAGAAAATAATCCCCTCATAAACTGGACAGAAACCTTGATTTTCTGGGGCCAAGAAAAAGGAAGTTTCACTATAAAAAGACCTGAAAAGTTCGGTGGAAATATAACCTACACCAATCTCTCTGATCTCAAAAAAGATTACCTATCAGAAACTCTGCATCCGAACGATCTCAAGTCCGGAGTAGGGGACTGGTTAATAGAAAAACTTGAACCTGCCAGAAAACACTTCGAAAAAGAAAAACCCAAAAAGGGGCTAAGCCTTATGCTATCCTTTTTGTAAGGACCGATCCCTAATGAAAAAGGAACTCAAAAATCACCTTCCGCCGATTATCGCCATCTTTCTCCTGACTTCCTTGTTCTGGATCTTTTCTTCTATTCCCTTCACCCGCTTTCTGTTCCTATTCTTCGGACTCGGATTGGGAACCTTCTTTCTAGACATAGATCACTTGCTTTATTGGTACTATCTTCAACCAAATCTGGGAGAATCCAGAATAGCAAAAAAACTACTTATCGAAAAAAAATACAAACAGCTCCTTCAACACCTCGTTCTTTATCACAAAAATCACACCAGTCTGGTTTTTCATCATTTCGCTTTTCAGGCCATACTTTTAGTCCTCACCATTTTTATAACCACCTCCACCGCCACTATTTTTGGGAAAGCCTTCTGTCTCGCCATCTATGTCCATCTCTTGGTAGACCAAATTAACAGTTACAAAGAAAATCCCCAACATCTTTCCGACTGGCTCTTTGCACGCTCTCCTCTAAAACCTCTCCACAAACATCTTAAAAACTACATTATCTTCTACTCTTCTTTCGTTCCCTTCTTCCTTTATCTACTCATTAGAACTCGATGAAAACTCAGTTCCCGGAATTTTCTCACCTCAAAAAATATCTCACCAATGAGCAATATGATCTCATATCCGACGGTAAAACTCTCTATCAAATCCTAGAAAAACACGGTGTCAATCATATTTCTGACTACAGTTTCCTGGTCTCTCCTTTTGCCAAGTCCTACGAAGGTTTTCTAAAAAAATTCTTTTATCAAATCAGGCTTATTAACAAGCATGCCTATCTTTCCAGTCATTTTAGGGTCGGAAAAACTCTAAATCCATCCCTGCGTTACAAGCGTTTTTCTATTTTTCAAAAACTATCCGACATGGATCCCAAAGGAGAAGAACTTGCCGAAGTTCTTTGGCACGCCTGGAAACAATCCAGAAATTTAATCTTTCACTTTTTCCCTCAAAATCTAAAAAGGCTCACTCTTCCCGAGGCCATCGACCGAATCAGTCTTATTAAAAAATCCATAACCCAAACAGGAAAATTCCTAGAACGCCATCGGTCAATCCTCCAAAAATAACACAGCGGTTCTTAATCGGAATTTTCATTTCAATTTTGCTATCATCAAGCCATGTCCAAAAAAATCCTATCCATCGACCATTCGCTTTGCTTGAACTGTCAAACCTGCACCATTCTTGATCCTAAAACTTTTAAAGTCAATTCCAAAAACCAAAAAACAGAAATCAAAAAACAACCCACCAGTATAAAAAAAATAACCGAAGATACTAAAATCGCCATTGAATCTTGTCCCTCAAAGGCCATAAAAATCAATCATTAAGTAAAAAATGAGTCAAAAAACAAAAAACAAAAACAATACTGTTATTATTGGCCTCTCTATCTTAATCGTTATTTCTTTCCTTGCCGGTCGTATTTTCAACAAAGGGAAAATAGAAGGCACTGAGCAAACCATCAAAGAAGAAGCTGTTCTTGAATTCTCCGCCGACAAAAACAACAAGCCAGAATTCAAATTCTACGTTATGAGTTTTTGTCCTTTCGGTAACCAAATAGAGTCTGTCATCAAGCCTGTCTACGATCTATTAAAAAACCATGTTGACTGGAAGCCACAATATATTTTTTCCCAGATCCAAGACCCGGATGCTTTTTGCCAAGAAAGAACCTATAACCAAGAGCGCTGTGAGACCTACATCGAACAAGGCTATTTCCAATCTCTTGAAGAATGTAAATCAAATTTCGTCGCCAATAGTGAAGAATGTAAAAGCAAGTTCCTCTTGGAAGCCGGCGATACTGCTTACTCTTCTTTGCACGGCAGGGGAGAGCTCAATCAAAACATTCGCGAAATATGTGCTTACGACCAAAAGGAAAACAAGGACGACTGGTGGAATTTTATCGGCCTCGTCAATGAAAACTGCGATCAAGACAACACCGACTCTTGCTGGGAACAACAAGCCAAAGAATCAAATCTCGATACCGAAAAAATCAAGAGCTGTTTTAACCAAAACGCCACCGATATTATCGCCCAACAATTAAAAGACTCCCAAGAAAACAAAGCCTCAAGTTCTCCAACTTTATTTATAAACGGCCGAATCTTTCCACCGCTGGAATCTTATCAACAAGACGGACAAGGCCGGATTCAAATTAACGGACAGATTTACAACCAAGACCAATACCGTAGTCCCGAGGTTTTAAAACAGGCCATTTGTACTTCCTTTGAAAAAGCACCCAAAGAATGCAAAACCGAACTCGAAAATCAAGCAGCTGTTGCTCAGGGAGGTTGTTAAAAAACCATGTCTAAAAAACTAAACGCTAAAAAACTACGCCTTTCCTCTCCTCGAAAAAAAGACTTAGAAAAAATTAAACGTCAACCCATAGTTCTGGTTTTAGACAACGTTCAAGACACTTTCAATGTCGGTTCTTTTTTCAGACTAGCCGATGCCATCGCCGCCCAAAAAATTTATCTTTGCGGATCAATAGTAACTCCTCCCAATATAAAAA
>DAOUWE010000006.1 GCA_030667285.1 Candidatus Shapirobacteria bacterium
AAGAAATACAGAAGCGATAAGGCGGTTGGAAAAGGCAATTGAAAGTGCAAGAGGGTCTGTGTCGTTTGGGCGGATTGGTCAGGTTTTTTCGCCCAATGCCAGGGTGACCGATCCGAAGGAGCAGCAAGGGATAGAACTGGAACGACTTCAGACAGCTTTGGATATTGAGACCGGAGCAAGAAGTGAGCTCCCGATGGGACAGGAACAGCCGGGACGGGTCATGAGGGCATCCCCTCGGCCCAGGGGACAAAGGATGCGCTGGAATTCAGAAAAACGGAGCTATGAGCCTATCGGTGAAGTGGCAATAAAATCTCAAAAGCCGAAGGATAATGAAGGACATGACGGTTCTCTTTGGAGCTAGTTTGTGTTAAAATTTCTACTTAAAGTATCGAGCTTGGAAGGTTTTCCTCCCCTAAGGGGTCACCAAGTTTTTAGAGATTAATAAGGAAAATTTATGACAAAAGCAAAAAAGATCGGAAAAAAGGCGAAGAGTTCATATAAGCCGTCTGTTAACCTAAAAGACTTATTGGAAGCAGGAGTTCATTTTGGACATAGATTGTCAAAGACACATCCCGGATCAAGAGATTATGTTTATGCAGTTCGTGACGGAGCCCAAATAATTGACCTTGGCAAAAGTTATGATGGATTGGAAAGAGCTTGTAATTTCTTGTATGAATTGGTGAAAAGCGGAAAAACTGTGGTTTTTGTGGGTACTAAAAGATCAGTGAAAGACATAATAAAAAAAGAAGCGGTTCGTTTGGGAATGCCTTGGGTAACTACTCGATGGTTAGGAGGAACGATAAGTAATTGGGGGCAAATTAAGAAAAATGTAGCCAGGCTGGAAAAGTTAAAGAAAGACTTAAAAAAGGGTGTTGAGGGAAGAACAAAAAGAGAAATATCTGAAATGAGGAAGGAAGTTGCCAAGCTGGAAAAGTTTGTGGGTGGACTTCCCAAGGAAGGAAGTCTTTTTGATGCCATGGTGGTAGTGGATATAAAACAGGAAAAAACAGCGGTTAGAGAAGCCCGAAGAAAAGGTATTCCGGTGGTGGCGATGGTGGATACGAACGTAGATGCAACATTAATCGATTATCCGGTTCCGGGAAACGATGATGCAAAAAAAAGTGTAGAAATTATTGTTTCTGAATTAGGTAAAGCGATAGAGAAAGGTTTGGGTCCAAGGATGCCAGAAGTCAAAAAGGAAAAAATCCCGCAGAGCGGAAAGATTAGTGATTCTAATTTGAAAGACAAGGCGAATGACAAGTAAAATATCAGTAGAGCTGGTTAAAAAATTGAGAGAAGAAACGGGGGCGGGGATAATGGATTGTAAGAGGGTGCTTGAGAAAAGCGGAGGAAAAATAGGGAAAGCCAAGGAGATGCTGAAGAAAGAAGGGCTTGAAAAGGCTCAGAAAAAAAAGGAAAGAGAGGTGAAGGCGGGTTACGTAGCTACTTATACACATTCAACCGGAAGAACAGGAGCGATGATAGAGCTTTTGTGTGAGACTGATTTTGTGGCTAAAAATAAGGAATTTGTGGCTCTGGGTAGAGATCTTTGTTTGCAAGTAGTAGCTTTGAAGGCCAAAGATGCAAAAGAGCTTTTGAAACAGGATTTTATAAAAGATGGATCTTTGACGGTGGCTAAGTTGATAGACAGCATGATCAGTAAGTTTGGGGAAAATATTAAAATAGGAAAAGTAACCAGAGCAGAGGTTTAAGTTTTTGTTTTCCTGTCTTTGTTATAATTCGTTTATGTTGGATAAAGAAAATCTTGAGGCAAAAATGGATAAGGTGGTGGATGTTTTTGTAAATGATATTGCTAGTATTCGAACAGGTAGGGCAAATCCGGCCTTGATTGAAGATGTTGAGGTGGAGGCTTATGAGGGACAGAAAATGAGGATTAAAGAACTGGGTAGTATTACCGCTCCCGATGCCAGAACCTTGATGATTCAGGTTTGGGATCAGAATGTTTTGAAAGAAGTAAAAAATGGTTTGGCGGCGGCAAATTTAGGATTTAATCCGGTGGTAGATGGACTGGTGATTAGGGTTTCTTTGCCGGCCTTGACTGCCGAGCAGAGACAGGATTATTTGAAGCTTTTATCAAAGAAACTAGAGGGAGTAAAAGTAATGGTTAGAAACATTAGAGGAGGAGAAAGAAGAAGCTTGCAAGAGGCAGAGAAAAAGAAAGAAATATCTGAGGACCAGTTTCATTTAGGCGAAAAAGAACTTCAGGATATAACAGACAGGTATGTAAAAAAACTAGAGGAAATAAGCAAGAAGAAAGAAGAAGAGATATTGGGTCAAGAGAATTAAAGTGAATATATTTTTCTTTTTATTTGCTCTTTCGGTTTTGGTTTTTGTTCATGAGTTGGGTCATTTTTTGGCGGCTAAAAAGGCCGGGATTTTAGTGGAAGAGTTTGGAATCGGCTTGCCTCCTAGAATTTGGGGTAAAAAAGTGGGAGACACTCTATATAGTATAAATGCCTTGCCGATCGGGGGGTTTGTGAGAATGTACGGAGAAGAAGTCAGTTTTGTAGAGGGAAAGGCTCGTTCGAGTCAGAAAACACGACAAGGCAAGGGAAAGTCATTTGTAGATAAAAGTTTTTCAGAAAAAGTGCCGGTGATTATGGGCGGGGTGGTGATGAATCTTTTGTTTGCCGTTCTTGTTTTTGGAGTGGTTTACAGTGTGCTGGGAGTACCGGTAGGAACAGATAAAGTTAAAGTGGTTGGTTTGTCTCCATCTGCGCCGGCTGAGGAGGCGGGTTTGGAAATTGGAGATTGGCTTTGGTCAGTGAATGATGAAGAAATGATAGAGACGGAAAAATTGGTAGACAAGGTAGGGACAGTGGAAGAGGAAGAAGTGACACTTTTAGTGGCCAGAGAGATAGACGAGAGTGGTGGAATAGAGAAGGAAATAAAGACTTGTCCTTTTTCTGAAGAGGGATATGTTTGTTTTGAGACCAGTGTTGGTTTGAGGCAAAATCCTCCGGAGAGACAGGGAAAAATGGGAGTGGCGGTGAGTAATACGGAGACAGTGCGTTATGATTGGTGGCAGATGCCGTTCCGAGGGGTGTGGGTTGGTTTTCAAGAAGCTTATTTTTGGGGTAAAGTGATCCTTCAGGGTTTGGGGACGATGGTTGTGGGTTTGTTTAGAGGAGAAGTGCCGAGTGATGTGGCCGGTCCGGTAGGTTTGTATCAAGCCAGTTCACAGATAGCAGAAAGGGACGGGTTTTGGGCATTGTTGCACTTTTTTGGTGTGATTTCGGTTAATTTGGCGATAGTGAATGGTTTGCCCTTGCCGGCTTTGGATGGGGGAAGGTTAAGTTTTTTGGTGTGGGAAAAGGTAAGTAGGAAAAGGATTAGGCCTGAGGTGGAGATGAAGATAAACAATGTTGGGATGTTGGCCTTGCTGGCATTGATGGCTTTAGTGGCGATAGGAGATGTATTGAGAGTAGTAAATGGGAGTTAGAGTTTTTTGAGTTCCAGAAGAAGGGCGGTGTTGGGAGTGAGAGGAAAGTTTCGAGCATAGAAATTAGTGTCGATTGTGGTTTGGGTAATAGTTGTTTTTCCTGGGAAGTGGGTGGTGGTTACTTGGTAAGTTCCGGGGTCTAGGTTTCTGACATAGACCGGAACGGTTTCGTGGTGAGAATTTCTTTGATCGTAGTTGACGAGTAAAAGTTGAGTGGTGGATCCATTTTGGCTGGCCAATCCGGTGACCCAGGTGCCTTCACCTTTTAGCATTAATCTTTGTCCATTTAACTTATTTAAAAGTGTTAGGGCTTGATAACGGGGTTTGGGAGTTGCCCCCTTGGTTTCATGAGTTAAGAGACCCCAGCCGGTTGATTCGTCGCTTCGGGGTTGGGTGCCGTCTTTGATTTCGAAAGTGAAAAGGCGATGAATTTTTCCGGAAAGTCTGGTGACCAGGGATAATAAATGGGCGGCTCCGAGCTGATTATCGTAGTAGGGATCCGGCTCAGAACTGGGACCGTATTCGGTGATAATTCTTTCGATGTTGAAATATTCAGGATAGTCAGTAAGGATTTTTGAAAGTTTTTCAAAATCTTTTTCAAAGTCTTGGGGGTTTTTGGTGTATTTGTGCCAGGAAACAAAATCCATCCGAAGACCGTTTTCGTGAGCAAACTTAAAAAGGTTTTTGAACCAGTTTTCGTAAAAAGCAGTTACGGAAGGTCCGCCGATTTTGAAAGAGTTTACGTTTTGGGCTGATTGAGCGCCTTTAGCGGAATGATAATAGAGAGTTTGGTAGTTGGGATCTTTTCCGTAGTGCCAGTTGCCAAAGAGATCCGGTTCGTTCCAGACTTCATAATAGATACCGGCGAGATTGAGATTGTTTTTGCCGGAATAGTGCTCGACGGTTGCTTGAATCAGATTTTCCCATTCAATCCAGTCTTTCGGGGGATCGATAATGGAACCGTTTTGGGCAAGAGCGGAGGGCATATAAGACAGAACGAGCATGGGTTTGGCGCCGGTTTTCAAGATAGTTTGAACGGCCTGGTCAAGGCCGGAGAAGTTGTAGTTTCCCGATCCTTGGTAAACGTCGAAAAAGTCATAGATATGGTCAAGACGGATGTATTGAGGAGAAAGAGCTTTGGTTTGAGAAATAACGGGAGCGATCATGTCTTTCGGTTCTTCGCCACCTTGAGCTAAGTTTTGCCAAAGAGCTTTGGGAATAGGCCCTTGGGGATTTTTAGCGTCGACAAATATGTTGGCCGGTTTTCCGGTGGCAGTTTTTCGAAAATCATTAACTAATTTGAGAGCAAAGAGTAAAAAGGGGAGGGTTGCTAACAAAAAAAGTGTAGTTTTTAATTTTTTGGTCACTATGTGCATGTTACACGAAAGAAGAGGTTGACATCAAAATCGCTTTTGTGTTCTAATGATTTATTGTATTAACTTCGTTAACCTAGTTAATTTCGCAAAAACAACAACAAGTGAAAAGAAAAATTGGTTTTTTTCAGAAAGGTATAGCTCAGCTTCCGGTGGTCTTGGTTCTGGTTTTGATGGTGATTGCTATCCCGGCGACTTTGAAATTGACTCAGGAGACTCAAGAGACGAGAAGTGGTGCGGCAATAGATGCTCCTTGTAAAGAATGTTCCGGCATTGCCTGTGTTCCGATTAGGAGTCCGCCGTATTGTGATCATAGTTTTAATGAATGTTCGGTGAATGCTGATTGTGGTACTGCGGTGTGTACAGATGGAGCAAGGCGGTGTGCCACAGCCACGTCTGCTGTGCGTCAGCACTGTGTGGATGGACAGTGGACATATCTTGATACTTGTGATTATGGGTGTGATGGTGGTGCGTGTAATCCTCCTCCTCCGCCAAATACGCCGGTACCGCCGACACCAGTTCCGCCGACACCAGTTCCGCCGACACCAGTTCCGCCGACACCAACATCGGAATGTTTAGTGGGTCAATGTATGCCTGGAGGTGCGGGAGCGAGTTGTCCCTCGGGTATGGTTCCCGGGAGTCCCATGAATTGCGGGGTTGGCGGGATTTGTTGTAAAGTGGCGCCGACACCGACGGGTTCGGATTTTGTTACTTGTGAGGAGGGAGAATCTTGTTTTTCGGTATCTTATTGTGAGGGCAATACAAATCCTTGGTATTCAGATCTGAGCAGACCTTGTGGTCCGAATGCGTATTGTTGTGTTCCTGAATTGATACCGACACCGACTTTGGGAGGATGTGATGTTTCGTGTGATGGGCCGGAAGATTGTGAGTCGGGGTATTGTAGGATAGGTTTGACTTTTTTAACGCCAAACAGGTGTAGAAACCCGGATTGTTCCAACGAGCTTGATTGTGTTTGTGATTGTGAGCTTGGGGATACAAGATGTGTGGATGGTGAAATTTTAGAGCAATGTACAGCCACTTTAGGCGATGGTTGGAATCTTATTAGGGATTGTGATGACCCTAATAAACAGGGTTGTGTTGGTGGTAGTTGTATTACCGTGAGGGATGGTACTTCCCAGTGTAATTGTGATCAAGTGGGGCCGTCGCCGAGTGCCACGCCGATTCCGACGGATGTGCCGGGATGTATATTGAGTGGAAGTGCTTGTTCGCCAAATACGTGTAGCACATGTTGTGATGGAGAGTATCGGTCCTCAGGCGATGCTTCTTGGATATGTTGTATACCTGATGGAGGGGAATCAGGCGGGGTGAGTTCTAAGTGTTGTAGCGAACAACACTATAGAGATGAAGATAATTTTTGGACCTGCGGAGTAGCGCCGGTGATTGCTACACCGGTTCCGCCGACGCCGACGGACGTGCCGGGATGCACAAGTAGCGGAAGCGTTTGTTATTTGTATGGTGAGTCGGTGCCGGATTGTGATACTTGCTGTGATAGTTTTAAGATAACTGGTGGTACGACTGGCAAATGTTGTATTTTGGATGGAGGGTCGTCAGACGGGATGAGTTCTAAGTGCTGTAGTGGTAGTGACTATGGCGATTATTTAGATGGTGGACCGGTTTGTGGAATAGCGCCGGCGGGGACTGTTACACCGGTACCGACAGGGGCGTCTCCTGGGGTGGTTACAAATACCCCACCGCCGTTGCCGACTTTGCCTCCTGTGCAACCGGGTGATGATTGTCGGGTAGATGCGGACTGTGGAAGTCCGACCCCAGCGAAGCCAGGGTGCAGTGTGCAATGTGTAACTGAATATTGCCCTGAGAATTCGGGTTGTGGAAAAACTGAGGGTTCAACGGGGGCGGTGAATTGTCAAATATATCCTCCCAGTGGAACAATTTGGAATGAAAATTACTCTGCCTGTGTAGAACCCGGAGAAGAGCCTCCCGGTGATGAAGATGATTGCTCGGAATCGCAAGGAATTATGACTCAGGTACAAAAAAATGATGAAGATTCTTTGAGTGGCTATGTAAGCATTACGGAGGGAGAGAGTGTTAATTTGTTGTGTATTTCAAAACAGAATTTCCAAGAAGCAAATGAGGTAAGGATTGATGTGCAAGGTCCCGATGGCCATTCTTTTTCATATATGGGTTCTAAAGTAACGGCTTGGGAACCTTCTGTGGCCGGTGGTTGGGCAGTGACTTGTGTTAGTGTGGATCCTGATTGCGGAGGGATGAGTTCTGATCCTTCTTCTGTAGTTGATGTTTATGCTATTCCTGTTGCAAGCATGTGTTATAGATGTCCGGATGAGGGAGAAGAAGGAGTGATTGGAGTTGAAGGAGGAGATTTTGATTGTGATGATGATGTTACGATGAACGATGCCAGTCTTTGGATTAGAGAATATAATGACAGTTTAATTATAGGGGCTCAGGAAGAACGAATGGCGGATGTTGATTGTGATGGAGAGGCAAAAGTAGATGATTTGTCAGTTTGGATTAGAGCTTATGAAGGAGGTAATTAAAAATGATGAAAGATAATATGAAAAAGATTTTAGTTTTGTTAATTCTTTTTCTGGCGGTGGGAGCGGCGACCTTGCTGGTGGGGAAGAGACAAGAAGTAAGAAGAGGTGCTTATTTTGATCAGTCTGAAGTGGTGCTTTTGGGAAGCGGAGATATAGGTTTGTCCGAAGAGGGGATAGTGCAAGTGAAGGCGGTGGGTTTACAAGAAGGAACGAAAGTAACATCCTTTGATATATCTTTGATGGTTGATGGTCCGGTGACGGTAGGGAATGAAGACATTGGAATGGAAGGTATTTTTACACCGGTGATTATTAGAGATGTGGAATTAATAGATGGATTATATCGAGTATGGTTGACAGCTTTTGCTGTGGCTTCAGAGGAAGATACTCCCGGAGCGGATGCGAGCGGAGTTTTGCCTTTGTTTTCTTTTAAATTGCATCCGACAGGTGAGGGATCAGTAAAAGTATATGTGGATCCGGAAAGATTTCCTGATTTAGGAGGATGGAATCTTGATACAGAAAGTCTTGATATGGACATTACGGTGGGAGTGGTAGAGGAATATGCTTTCAATGTAATAGATGGTCCAATAGCAACAGTGACAGGTGTACTTCCAACAGTGACAGGTGTACTTCCAACGGTGACAGGTGTACTTCCAACGAATACTCCAATACCGGGGGATTGGCCGGTGTTGAATTTTTTGGTGAGATTTACGGGAATTAATGAGAGTACAGAATATAACGAGAAGGCTTTGGTAAGGGTGACGGCAGTGGGTCCGCTTGGTGAGAGTGTGAATTACGAAAACATAGAAGTGACGAGAACAGAAAGCGAGTCGGATGTGTATAGTGGTTCGGTGGTTTTGTCGGATTTTTCGGAAACCCAAAATGCTTACGTTTTGATCAAAGGGCCTAGGCATTTGCAATCAAAATATTGCGAAAATAGCCAAATGGCGGTTTGTGATGCTCCGGGAGGAAATTTGGACTTGTCTGAGCATGATCCGGAAACAGCAACGGTTTATAATTTTGTTGGATGGCCCTTGTTAGCGGGAGATTTACCAGATGAGGACATGTTTCAGGACGAAGTGGTGGACGTGAGTGATTATACGAGATTGGTTAATTCTTTTCCGATGGATAAGAGAAAAGATCCGGATTTAGTGGAAAGAAATGATATTAATGGAAACGGTGTCGTAGAGGTTCTGGATATGGATGCTTTATTGAAGACACTGTCTCGTAAATATGGAGCCCTTTACTAAGTGATATTTTTTAGTTAGAGTTTAATAGAAGAAAGGTAAAAAATGGATAAAAAACAATTAGAGAAAATAGTTAACATCGCCATTCCGGTTTTAGCTGTTCTTTTGATAGCCGAGAGTGTTTATGCCGTAATTAGTTTAAGTGGAAGAAAGGTGGAGCCGAGAAAACAAAGTGAAGTGGTGGAATTACAGTCAGCTCCGGTTTTAGTAGCGATGAAGATGACAACTGAGCCGGCTCAGTTGGAAGTGGGAGAGGAATTTGTTTTATGGGTAAAAGCAGACCTCTTGAAGGATTATGAAATTTCCGGTAGTGATGTTTTTGTGGGTTTTGACATAGAAGGATTTGAGGTAGTGGAAGAAACAGGAGTGGAAGAAGCTGTTTTGACAGAAGGAATTAGCCTTCCGAAAGTTTTGAGAAATATTGTGGATAAAGAAGAAGGGCAAGTGGTTGTTTCAGTGGTAGCTGATGGAGGAGTGTCTTTGAAGGCAGGAACGATGGTTGATTTGGTGGGTATTAAGTTTAAAGCGATTGAGAGTGGAAATTATGATTTTCGATTGACAAAGAAAGGTGAAGAGAGTAAGGCCGGAAGCACTTTTGTTGGAAAAGATGCTTCGGAAATAGAATTTACAGTAGAATCATTGCCAGTTACTGTTATCTAAGAAAATAATGGAAGTGTTTAAAATCAGAATGAGAAAGATGAATTACATTTGGGCTTTAGGGGTTTTTGTCTTGATTGTTTTGACTACTATGGGATTGAGCGTAGAGGCGGTTTGGGCAGGTCCAAGAATGTATTTGGATCCAGCTACCGGGACCTTTAGTTCTAATTTTGATGTAGTCTTGAAAATTGATACAGAAACAGAGACGGTGAGGGGTACGGAAGCCATATTGACTTACGATGCAACCCGTTTAGGTATCGTGTCAGTGGTGCGACCTTCGGATTACTTTTTTGAAAATATTGGATATGATGACAATTCGGCTTCTGGAGATCTTTTGATTTACAACTACGAGATGGATATGTTTGGCAAGACAGGAACGGGGGATTTGGCTATAATTACTTTTTCAGTGCTGGGTTCTGGAACAGCAGAGGTGAATTTTGTTTGTCAGGATGGTGTGACTACTGATACAAATATGTCGGGAGGAGAGAATTCGGGAGATGTGATTGATTGTGCGTCGGTGGGTGGGGGTTCTTATACGCTCAGTTCGGACGGAACTGTTTCAACGCCGACACCGACACCGGTGGGAGGGACTGTGGCAACGGCAACGCCGACGCCGGTGGGAGGGACTGTTCCAACGGCAACATCGACGGTGGCTACCGAGTTGCCTGAGACCGGTTTTGTCCTGCCTTCGGTTTTGGTGATAGGATTAGGGGCTCTTTTGGCTGTTTTTGGTTTGTTTGTTTGGTTTTAAAATGAAGGAAAAGGGTAAAGCAAAAAGTTTGATAGTTATTGTTATTTTGATTTTGGTGGGAGTTTTGGCCGTTTTTGGTTTGGATACAGCGAAAGATATGTTTTCTTCGGCTGCCGGAGGAGCGGAACCTATTGGTGTTAAGGTTGAAGAGTCAGCTAATTCAGCAGCAATTACCTGGTCGACAGAGAAAGAAGTAATGGCTGTTTTGCAGTACGGTACGACACCGGCAAGTTTGTTATTGAGAGCGCTAGAAACTAATTCTTCTGTTTTACATAAAGTATCCATATCTCCTCTTAAATCCGGTACTACCTATTATTTTAATATTCGAGTGGGAGATGATATTTTTGATAACGGAGGGATTCCTTATTCGTTTAAAACAGGGGCTGGAGAGGCTAAGATAGGAGAAAGCGTAGGGGGTTCGGTTGCAAGTCCAATCCCAAGTCCGACAGAGATGGTTCAGGCGACTCCCGTTCCGGTTTCGACCGGAACAGAAACTTCTACAGAGGCAGAAGACGAAAAATGTTCTTTTTTGAATAGTCATTATGGAGATACTGATTCGGAGTATGACTATAATGGTGACGGGAAAGTAAATGTTATGGATTTTGTTCAGTGCAGAAATTGTCAGGAAATTTTAGACAATATTGGGTCTACTGAATTGGAGCATGATCGTAATGGTGACGGGAAAGTAAACATGCCGGATTATTTGCAGTGTTTGTCTCCTCCGGTAGTTGAATAGAGAAGAACTTTACCAGAAGCAGGGGTTTTGGTAGAATTGCTGGAATTAGAGGTTTTTTTGGAGGAGGTGTAGAGAATTTAAATGCCAATTGTTATCAATCTTAAAAAAGGAAAAAGTAAGGATGATTTGATAGGTGAGTTTCGAAGAGTGTGTATGGAGGAAGAAATTAAGGAACAAGTAGAGAAAAGAGTTGCTTATGAAAAACCTTCTCAGAAAAGATATAAGGCCAAGAAGGAGCGAGTAAAATTAAATAGAAAAGCTAGAAGGAGAGCTGCAAGATGAGTTTAATTGATAGGATTCGGAATGAAAGCAAGGAGGCCCTGAAAAAGGGTGATTCTAGGCGTCTAGAAACTTTACGTTTTTTGATTTCTTTAGTAGAAAAAAAAGAGCTTTCTAAAGAAGTGGGTCAGATGACAGAAGCTGATGTTTTGACTGTTTTGCAATCGGAGATGAAAAAGAAAAAAGAGAGCATGGAAATGTTTTCAAAGGCAGGAAGAGACGATCTTTCTAAGGAAGTAAAAAAGGAAATTGAGATTTTATCTGAGTATTTGCCGAAAGAGGCGTCTGTAGAAGAAATAGAAGAGGTGGTTAAGAAAATAATAGGGGAACTAGGGCAAGGAGCGGTTTTTGGAGCAGTGATGGGAAGGGTGATGGGAGAAATGAAGGGAAAGGCAGATGGAGGAAAAGTGACGGAAGTAGTGAAGAAACGTTTGGAGTCGAAATGAAAAGTAGAGTTTTTGTTAAAAAAGATCCTCGATGGTCTTTGTCTGTTAAGGAAGTAAGAAAAATAGCCAAAAAATTACTTTCTGAGTTTTTGTCATCCGGACGGATAGAATTAAGTGTTTTGTTTGTGGGTAAAAGGAAGGCGAAAAAGCTTAACCAGAATTATAGAAAAATGGATTATGTTCCGCAGGTTTTGGCTTTCCCTCAAGACGGAGAAGAGATGGCTGATGGATGGAAAAGACTGGGCGATGTGGTGATTTGCCTGCCACTTTTGCGAGAAGAAGCGATAGTGGAAAATAGGTTTTTGATGGAGGTTTTAGAAAACTGGCTTAGACATGGGATAAAGAATTTGATTTATCCTAAAAAAGCGAATAAGTAAAAGAAAACTGAATCGTGGTATTGAAGAGAGGGTTTTTTTTAGTTAGAGTATTTCAAGAGGGGTGTTGGAACTTTAGTTATTTTTTATTGGAATATATCAACTTAAATATAGACCGAAAAAAATAAAAGAAATTGATGTGAGATCGGT
>DAOUWE010000042.1 GCA_030667285.1 Candidatus Shapirobacteria bacterium
GGGGCGGGAGTAGATGTGATTGAGATGGACGCGGCTTCTAATAGAGGCATAGATGATGTTCGTTCCCTGAAAGAAAATGTGCACTTATCGCCAATATCTTTCAAGTATAAGGTTTTTATTATTGACGAAGTGCACATGATGACCAGAGAGGCGTTTAATGCACTACTGAAGATTTTAGAAGAACCGCCGAAACATGTAGTCTTTGTCCTTTGTACAACTGATCCTGGGAAGATTCCGGTTACGGTTTTGTCACGATTGACCAGAGTAGATTTCAACAAAGGAGAGAAAGACGAGGTACTTTCTTCTTTAAAAAAAGTGGTTAAAGGGGAGGGATTAAAAGTGGAAAAAGGAGTTTTGGAGAAATTGTCCACCATGGTAGACGGAAGTTTTAGGGATGGTCATAAAACTTTATCGGTTTTGGTTTCTGAGGGAAAGGGGAAGGTAGACACAAAGATTTTGAAAGAGTTTTTAAAAAGAAGTGGAACCGACAAGGAGAGAGTTTTTTTAGATTTGTTGGTTGAAAAAAAGACAGAAGAAAGTTTTTTGATATTGGAAGAAATGGCGGAGTCTGGAGTTGATTTTTTTGAGTTCAGACAAAGTCTTTTAAAAAATCTTCAAAAAGAATTGGTTTACCGATTGGCTCGGATTGGAGAAGGACAAGGCCTTGGTTTTGAAACTGAAGAAATTTCTCGATTGATAAGATGTTTTTTGGAAGCAGGTGAGTTGGAAGAAAGAACTGTTTTGTCTCAGTTGCCTTTGGAATTGGCGGTGTTGAAATATTTTGATGAGGATTTGGTTCCAGCCACTTCGAAAAAAGTCACTCGACCACTGGCCAGAAAGTCTTTCGGACAGAAAAAAGATGAAAAGGTAGAAGTAAAAAACGAATTTCGGAAGAAGGAGGTTCCGCAAGATGTCAAAAAAATTCGAGACTTGTGGCCAAAAGTATTATTGGCAGTTAGGCCGCATAATCATTCAGTGGAGGCTTTTTTGAGAGCTTCCAGACCAAAAATAGTGGCCGGAAATAAGTTGGTTTTGGAAGTTTTTTACCAGTTCCATAAAGATCGTTTGGAAGACGAAAGAAATAGAATGGTTGTAGAAAAGGTATTGGCTGAAGTTTTAGGCCAAGAGTATAAAATATTTTGTGAATTAGGAAAAGCAGTTGCTGTAGAAAAAAAAGGAGTTTTGGCTGATTCCGGAGAAAAGAAGAAAGACAAAGATGGTGATCTTTATAATATAGCTAAGGAATTGTTTGGTTAAAGGGAAACCAGTGTTAAAATTAAGGAGTTTTTACTATTTTTTTTAAACGACATGTTTGATAAAGCAAAACAGATGAATGAGCTTTTGAAGCTTAAAAAGACACTTAAAAAAACGGTTACGGTTCACGAGGATGGAGATTGGAAGGTGGTGGTAACCGGAGAACAAAAATTAAAAGAGGTTGTTATTGGCGGAGAAAACAGAAAAGACCTGGTAGATTTTATAAATAAGGCTCTCAAAAAATCTCAGCAGGCGATGGTTAAAAAGATGTCCGGAATGCCCGGTGGTTTAGGTAAACTTTTAAATTAGGTTTATGTATAAACTACCGAAAGTTTTGCGTAGCTTGGCCGAGGGTTTTGAGCGATTACCCGGGATTGGTCCCAAGACGGCGGCAAGACTCTCTTTTTATTTATTGTCTGTTCCACAATCCTTTTTAGATGAATTTTCAGATTCCTTGGGTGGTCTTAAAAAAAGAGTGGTTAGATGCCAAACTTGTTTCGGGGTAGATGAAGAGACCCCCTGCTATATTTGCAGGGATGAAAAAAGAGAAGAAAAATTGATTTGTGTGGTAGAAAGTCCTTTGGACATTATTGCTATCGAGAAGACGGGGAAGTTCAAGGGGGTTTATCATGTTTTGGGAGGGGTTTTGAATCCATTGCAACATATTGGTCCGGATGATCTTAAAATAACTTAGCTTTTAGATAGAATAAAGAGGGTGATGAAGAGCGATGGAGTAGAGGTTCTGTTAGCAACTAATCCGACAATGGAAGGAGAGGCAACGGCTTTGTACATAAAGAAGAAGATGAAAGAGGGTTTTCAAAATGTTTCATCGGCCGATCAATTGAAAATAACTAGAATTGGAAGTGGATTGCCGGTAGGGGCGGATTTGAGTTATGCAGATGAGGTTACTTTGACCAAGGCTTTGAATGGAAGGGGGGACTATTAAAAAAATTCCGAA
Organism: Candidatus Shapirobacteria bacterium; assembly: GCA_030667285.1. Classification (GTDB taxonomy): domain Bacteria; phylum Patescibacteriota; class Microgenomatia; order UBA12405; family JAUWLS01; genus JAUWLS01. The sequence goes on from DAOUWE010000042.1 coordinate 2,213, forward strand.
ACAGGTATTAAAAGGGTTGGGAAGAATAGCCGGGGAGGCGACTACGGAGGCGTTAAAGGAACCGGGAAGAATGACGGGGTTGATAAAAGATAAGGAGGGAAAGAATATTGCCTTTAAAAAAACAGAAAATAAAGAAGGTGATTTTGATTCGGTTTTGGGAAAAGTTAGTAAAATTAATCCTGGTCTTTTGGAAAAATATAAAGATAGAGATGAAGAAAAGACAGAGGGAGAGGTGAGTGAGATTCGGTCCCAAATAAAAAGAACGTTTAGAGATGTAGAAGGAGAGATGGAAGGAGTGCGAAGGGAGAGAAAAAAGAAAGAGGAGGAAGAAGAGAGGTTTTTAGAACAAGCCAAAGAACAAAGAGAGGCTGAAAAGTTGGAAGCGGTAGACGATTTGGAAGTTCCGGCAGGCAAAAAGGCCAGAGGTACGGCTTTTTTGAGAGGTAAAAATAAAGCGGCAGGGACAGGAGAGGTGGCCAGGAAGAAGGATTGATTTTGGTATAATTGAGGGTGAAAAAGACAGAAATGGAAATTTATTTTTATAATACTTTAACGAGAAAAAAGGAGAGGTTTACTCCTTTGGTTGCTGGCAAGGTGGGGGTGTATTCCTGTGGTCCGACAGTGTATTGGAATCAGCATATCGGCAATATGTATGCTTTTGTAGTTTGGGATGTGATGGTGAGATTTTTGCGCTGGACAGGGTACGAAGTGAATCACGTGATGAATATTACTGATGTGGGACACATGACTTCGGATAAAGATACCGGCGAAGACAAAATGGAAAAAGGAGCCAGAAGAGAAGGTCTTTCGGTTTGGGAAATAGCGAAAAAATACGAAAAACAGTTTTTGAGTAGTTTAGATTTTTTGAATATTAAAAAGCCGAATGTTTTATCAAGGGCAACTGACCATATTGACGAACAGATTGATTTGGCTAAAAAAATTGAAAAGAATGGTTTTACCTATAAAACAAAAACAGGATTGGTTTTTGATACTGCCAAGTTTAAGGATTATGCTAAATTTTCGGGTAAAAAGCTGGAAGAAATGGAGGACGGGTCAAGAGTGGAAGTGGATGAGGAAAAGAAAAATCCTTGGGATTTTTTGTTATGGGTCACGAATCAACCGGAACATGTAATGATTTGGGATAGTCCCTGGGGAAAAGGTTTTCCGGGCTGGCACTTGGAATGTACAGCAATGTCAGTGAAATATTTGGGTGAAAAGTTTGATATTCATACCGGGGGTATGGAGCATATCTCAGTGCACCATTCGAACGAAATTGCTCAATCTTATGGAGCTTTTGGAGCACAGACCGTAAATTTTTGGATGCATAACGGATGGTTAAATTTGAAAAAAGGAAAGATGTCCAAATCTTCCGGTGGTTTTTATACTGTTTTGGATTTAGTGAAAAAAGGATATGACCCCTTGGCTCTGCGTTATTTAGTTTTAGGTTCTCATTACAGAAAAGGCCTGACATTTTCTCTTGAATCTTTGGATGTAGCCCAAAAGACCTTGGACAAATTAAGGCGAGCAGTGGAAAGCTGGAAGAAGAGGAGTGGAGAAAAAAAAGGAAAGACAAGTCGTGAATGGAAAGACAAGTTCGTAAAAGTTTTGTCAGACGACATGTCTTCTCCTGAGCTTTTGTCTTTAGTTTGGGGAATGGTTAAATCTGATCTTTCAAGCCAGGACAGACTGGCGACCTTGTTGGATCTTGATGAAGTTTTGGGATTAGATTTGAAAACGAGCGAAGAAGAGAAAATACCCCAAGAGATAATTGATTTGGGAAGAGAAAGAGATGTTGTCAAGAAGGAAAAAGATTACAAAAAAGCAGATGAAATTAGAGAAAAAATTTCCGAGCTGGGGTATACTGTAATGGACAAAGAGAACGGTTATGAGTTTCTGAAAAAGAAAAGAGTAATTGTTAAAAAAAGAAAAAAATGTTAAGATTCTTTCCGTAGCATGAGTAAAAAATACGAATTTATCTTGGTTTTTACACCCGGGACAGATAAAAAGGAAGTTAAAGAGGTTTTGTCTGGCCTGAAGGAGATTTTGGATGGAGAAAAAGTATCTGTTAAAAAAGAAGAGAATTTGGGAGGGATGGATTTAAGATATAGCATAAATAAACAAGACAGGGGAGATTTTTGGGTTCTGCATTTAGAATCAGAAGGTGGCTTTAGGAGTGACAAGGCCAATGTTTATTTGGAGAGAAACAAGAAGGTTATAAGATATTTACTTTTAAAGAGTAAAAATTAATTTTTTAAAAAAGGGAGAAAGAAATGGCTTCAAGATGTCTTAATAGAGTATCACTTATCGGAAATTTAACCAGAGATCCGGAACTTCGCTATACACCGTCGGGTGTGGCGGTGTGTTCTCTTGGATTAGCTACCAACAGAAATTGGACTACCCAGCAAGGAGAGAAGAAAGAAAGCGCCGAGTTTCATCGGCTTGTGGCTTGGAATAAGCTGGCGGAATTATGTTCCCAGCTATTAACCAAGGGCAGAAAGATTTTTGTAGAGGGAAGAATTCAATATAGAGAGTGGACAGATCAGGAAGACAACAAGAAACAAACGACCGAAATAGTGATTGACGATATGATTATTCTGGATCCAAGAGGTGATAGGCCTGCTTCCGAAAGACAGCCAGGACAGGGTAATGATTTTGCTGATGTTTCTTTTGATGAGAAGCTAGGAGATGTTCAGCTGGATGATGTAGTAGGAATAGAACCCGCGGGAGAGCCTGAAGTGGAAAAACTTGCA
>DAOUWE010000024.1 GCA_030667285.1 Candidatus Shapirobacteria bacterium
GATGCCTTTAACCAGCTGAGCTATGGGCCCTTGAATAAAGATTATTGATTGTAAACGAACAGGGCCTTTTCCTACGACAATCCCAATTAAGTCGGGATGCCTTTAACCAGCTGAGCTATGGGCCCTTGAATAAAGATTATTGATTGTAAACGAACAGGGCCTTTTTGGCCGAAGTCGACCCGTAGGTACAAAACGGGTTTAGTATAATCTAATAGGTTTATTCTATCAACTTTTAGATGAAATTTAATCTTTACGGACTAGTGATTTATCTCTCTTGTCTTTTGGGGTATTGGGTAATGAGCAAGAGGAATAAGGTGGTGAAACAGGAGGAACTAGATCGACTGGTGGTGTTTTTGATTCCGATAGGATTGGTTGGGGCCAGGCTTTATCATGTGATGGATACTTGGTGGTATTATCGGGAAAATTTAATAGAGATATTTTATATTTGGCAGGGTGGCTTAGGAATATTCGGAGCTTTGGTTCTGGGGGCGGTTTTGATTCGACGATATGAGATAAAACTGGGAGTGCGAGGACGGCTTTTTTCTTTGTTTGCCGGAGTTTTGCCATTAGTTCAAGGACTGGGGAGAGTGGCGAATTTTCTTAACGGAGAGGGATATGGAGTGGGCGGGAGGCCGGTTTGGCTGTACGAAGCGGTATTGAATTTAATTCTTTTTTGCGGTTTGTCTTGGTTGTGGAAAAAGAGAAAGGAATTGGTTTTGTTGGGATATTTGGCAGGATATGGACTAATTCGTTTTTTGGTAGAAATTTACAGGATAGATACTTGGGTGATAGAGGGCGTGAAGGTGGGGCAGGTATTGGGAGCGGGAATGGTGATTTTCGCAGTGATTAGATTTTTCGGAATTTTTCGTTTTTCAAGAAAGTGAGTTTGGCTCTTCTTGTTTTTTTCTTTGTTTTTCTGACAACCTTAATTCCCTTAATCCAGGGAGAGTTCAGAGGGAAAATTCGCTCGACAGCTACTTTGTCTGCTCCGACCTTTCTGACAGTGAAAGTTTTACTGGTTCCCCGACCGCGGATACCAAGAATCATACCCGTGAAAGGCTGTGTTCTTTCTTTGTCCTGTTCTTTGATGAGATAACTGATTTGGACGGTATCTCCAACGCTAACAGAAGTGTCTTGAATAGTAGCTTTTAATGCCATGGCGAGGTTTATTATAAGCAGGGATGGGCAGAAAGTCCAGGATTTTAATTGAGAATAGATTTTATTTTTGCCTGGAATTCTTGGCTGTAATTTATGCCTTTATTTAGTTTGATTTTTTTTCCGTTGGGAAAGATGACTATTCCATTTTGTTTTCCAGGGTTGGTTTTTAGGAGCAGGTTTAGTTCTAAGAGTTGTTTGGAACCGGTGTTTTCAGGAACTTGAATTTGAAAGTCCGGTTGGTCCTCTAGGGTGTCTGGATTGTCAGTTATTTTTTCTGCTAAAAGCGAAGGGCGAGTTTCGTCACGAACAAAATCCATTCTGCCGTTTATTAGGATAGCTCTGTTTTCTTCGAGAATTTCTTTTATGAGATTGTAAGTTTCGGGAAAGATTACGACTTCTAAAGAATTGGTGTCATCTTGTATTTTTACGAAAGCCATTTCTTGACCGGAATTTTTGGTAATTATTCTTTTTACGGTCTGAATGACTCCGCAGACGATCACTTTTTGGTTTTCTTTTTCTTCTAAAATGTGATTGATGCTGTGAGAGATGGCCGGTAGAAATGGTTCGATCATTTCTCGAACAGGATTTCCGGAGAGATAGACACCCAGAAGTTCTCTTTCGTACTCCAGTAGTTCTCTTTGGGGTATTTCGTCTACGTCAGGAAGGGTGTCGGCGACGGTTTCTTTTTTGAGAGGATTTTTTGATTCGGAGTCGGTGAATAGGTTTTTCTGACCGGACTCTTTTTCTTTTTGGAGCTTGTCGGCTCTGTTTCTAATTTTATCTATAGCTTCTAATAAAGCATTCCTTTTTCCGAATTGATCAAAGGCTCCGACTCGAATGAGACTTTCCAGAACCTTTTTGTTTACTTTTCTGGTACTTACTCTAAGACAAAAGTCAGTGAAGTTTTTGTAAGAGCCGTTTTCTTTTTTTTCTTCTAGAATGTTGCCGACTGCGGCCTCTCCGACGTTTTTGATGGCGTTTAGGCCGAAACGAATGGCTAGATTACCTAGAGATTTTTCATTCTTTTCTATGGAAAAACCGATGCCGGAGATGTTTATGTCAGGAGGGTGAATAATAATACCCATACGTTTACATTCGTTGATAGCAATAGTTATTTTGTCGGCGTCTCCGGATTCTGAAGTCATCAGAGCGCACATAAATTCAACCGGATAATTGGTCTTCATGTAGGCGGTTTGATAAGCCACCATTCCATAGGCGGAGGCGTGGGCTTTGTTGAATCCGTAACCAGTGAAGGGCTGAATGAGATCAAATAGTTCTTCGGCTTTTTCTTTGGATAGTTTTCCAAAGGTTTGGACACCGTTTATAAATTTGTTTTTTTGTTTGTCCATTTCTTCAGGGATTTTTTTACCAATAGCTTTTCGGAATTTGTCGGCCTCCACCCAGTCGTATCCGGCGATGTAGACGGCGGTGTATAGACAGTCGTCTTGGTAAACGAGAAGGCCGTAGGATTTATCAAGATATTTTTCCATGCGAGGATCAAGATATTTGGTTTTTTTGGGATCTTTTTTGCGGGCAATGTATTCCGGAATGATGGCCATTGGTCCGGGACGGTAGAGGGCAACCATGGCCATGATGTCCTCAATTCTTTCTGGTTTTAGTTCTTTGACGTACTTGGTCATTCCGGAAGAAGACATTTGAAAGACACCCATGGTTTCTCCTCGAGAGAGCATTTGGAAAGTTTTTTTGTCATCGATCGGTATTTTTCTTAGATCGATGTTTTTGTTTTTGGTTTTTTTGACATTAACAACCGCGTTTCCGAGAGTAGAAAGGTTGGTGATACCCAAAACATCAAATTTTATAAGACCAACGTCTTCTACGGCGTGCATTTCGTACTGAGTTACAATCTTGTCCCCTCCCCCACTTTCTCTTTGAAGGGGTGTAAAGTTAGTTAGTTCGGTGGGCGAAATGACAAGAGCGGCGGCATGGACAGAGCAATGGCGAGCAGTATTTTCTACTTTTTTGGCTAGATCGACTACTTTTTTTATGTCTTGATCTTCGTCGTACATTTTTTTAAAGTCCGGTGAAAGAGTAAGGGCTTTTTTTATAGTCATGGGAAAACCCTGACTGCCTTCGGGAATGGCCTTGGAGATACGGTCGGCAAAAGAATAAGGGTGATCTAGAACGCGGGCTATGTCCCGAACAGCGGCCTTGGCCTTCATTCTTCCGAAAGTGCCGACTTGGGCGACTTTTTCTTGACCATATTGATCAATGATGTGATTGATCATCATTTGTCTTTTGTCGTCGGCAATGTCCATGTCGATATCCGGTGGGGAAGGACGGGCGCGATTAAGAAAACGTTCAAAGGGGAGATTGTAAATCAGGGGATCAACGGTGGTGATTCCCAGAACGTAAGAAACAAGGGATCCGGCGGCTGACCCTCGGGTGTTAGTGATAACATCATTTTCTTGGGCCCATTTTATAAAATCTTCTTGAATTAGGAAGTAGGTGGCGTAGCCTTTGGAGCAAATGATATCCAGTTCGTAATCCAGTCTTTGTTGGGCTTCTTTACTGATTTTTCCGTAGTGTTTTTTGGCGGCAGTGATGGTTCTTTTTTTGAGATAAGATTCGGAAGTTTCTTTCTTGGGGAGTTTGAAGTTGGGGAAGCACCATTTTCCTAGTTCTATTTTTACTTTGCATTTTTTGGCAATTTCTACTGTGTTTTCAAGAGCATCAGGGAGAGAGGGCCAGTCCTTTTTCATTTCTTCAGGGGATTTAACGTAAAGATCGGGACTATCAATCATGGTTAGGCGATCGGCATCGGTGACTTTGTTTTGGGTTCCAATGGCAAGGAGAGCGTCTTGGGCTTCAGCATCTTCTTTGTTTAAATAGTGAGCGTCGGTAGTGGCCACAAGAGGAATGCCTAATTCTCTGGAAAGTTTAATAATCCCCTTGTTTGCCTTGCCTTGGTCTTCTATTTTTGGATGATGTTGGATTTCGAGATAATAGTCTTTTTTAAAAAGCCGGTGATATTTTTGGGCTGTTTCTTTGGCTTTTTTCAAGTCATCGTTTCGGATGCTTGAGGCGACTTCTCCTTGTAGGCAGGCGCTGAGACAAATAAGGCCTTTATGGTGTTTTTCCAGAACTTCCCAATCAATTCTGGGTTTGTAGTAAAAGCCTTCAAGGTAACCAATACTTGAAAGTCTCATTAGGTTTTTATAACCTTCGTTATTTTTGGCCAAAAGTACGAGGTGATAAGGCTTTTTGTATTGAGGGTCTCGGTTGTGTCGGTCTTTGGGGGCCACATAGGCTTCGAATCCAATGATGGGATTTATGTCTTTCTTTTTCGCATTTTTATAGAACTCAATAACGCCATATAAAGATCCATGGTCGGTGATGGCGACAGAGTCCATGCCCAGTTCTTTAACATTCTTTACTAGGTTTTTAGTTTTAGTTAGACCGTCTAACAGAGAATATTCTGTGTGTACGTGTAGGTGTACAAATTTTCCCATATCAACCGTGTTTTTTAATAATTTTACCGGCATTTACCAGGGCAAGTAGGGACAGGCTACTTAAAAGTATACCGATTAAAGTTAAAAAAAGTCTAATACCAATTATTTCCACAGTGGTGGCAACCAGAAGTAGGGGCGGAAGGGAGGCTAGAGTAATTAGAAAGCTTAAGGTGCCAAAGACCCGGCCTCGAAATTGGGCGGTGGCGTATTCTTGGATAAAGGTTTGGGCTGGCACAATGGCCGAAGAGGCCGAAAAGCCGATAATGAAAATGAGGAACATGGAAATGGGAATTTTGAAGCTTGGTAAGCCGGGTATAAGTTGAGCAAAAAGAACAATGGAGAGTCCAAGAAGGCCTATTCCCCTACCGATCCATTTATTCTTTCTTTCTTTTTTGTTGTAACGACTGAAGAGGAAAGTGCCAGAGACGACACCTATGGCCAGGGGAAGAACGAAAATCAGTCCGGCATCATAGAGGGAGATGTTTAGTATTTCCTTAGTAATAACAGGGACTACGGTGGTGAGGGAAGTAGTGATAATTTGGAAGAAAATGATAACGCCAATACTAATAGAGATGAGTTTGTATTTGTTTAAATATTTGTAGCCTGACAGGGCAGCTTGAATAAACTCGGAGAAACTGTCTTTTAGATTGGAGCCAAAGTTTTTTAGTTTTAGAGAAGGGGCTGTTTTTTCGACAGGTAATCCGTAGACTGAAAAGGCGGCTAGTAATAACAAAATAGATCCGGAGAGAATTGAGCTTTGGGGTCCGAAAAATTTGATCAGAATCGCGGAAGCGATGAAACCAAGGGCTAGAGAGGATTGGGCGGTGAAAAAGAATAATGAATTAGCAGTGGGTAAGAATTTTTTCGGGGTAAGATCAGGTATGCTGGCGGCTTCGGAGGGGAGATAAAATTGATTTAAGAAGGAATAAACAAAGGCAATTAAGTAGATAACATAGAGACTTTCTTGAGCGAAAAGATAAGAAAAAACAGTAAGAGCCTGAAGAAGATTGGCGATTAAAAGAATTTTTCGTCGAGGCAGGAGGTCAATAATGAGACCGGAAAAAGGCCCGATAAGAATGGCGGGGAGAGAGTAAAAGATCCAAAGCATGGAGACGGCGAGGGTGGATTGAGTGCGAGCGTAAATTTGAGTTATGAGGACAAAGTTGATGGCGTTTATGGTGATTTGAGAGAGAGTTTGACTTGTCCAAAGACGTAGGAAGTTTTTATTTTTGAATAGTTCTTTGGCTTGAGAAAACATTATTACTTAAAGACTAGAGCATTTTTTCCAGGGCAGCAACTCTATTTTCTAGACCGGGATGAGTACTAAAGGCATTGCTTAGTTTTTTGGTTTTAAACGGGTTTTGAATGTAGAGATGGGCGGTGGCCGGAGAGGCGGATTCTAAAGGTAAAGAGCTTTGAGAGATTTTTTTGAGAGCAGAGATTAGATAAGAAGGTTGTCTGGTGAGCTTGACCGCCGAAGCGTCGGCTAAATATTCTCTTTGACGAGAGATGGCCAGCTGGATGAGCTTGCCGATGATGGGAGAAAGAATTAAAAGAAAGAGTCCCGCCAGGGCGAGGATTCCGGAAGAGTTTTTGGAGCGTCTTTTTGATAATCCCCCGGAATAATAAACACTGCGAGTAAGTAAAGAAAGAGATCCGATTAGGACAGCGACAATCATCATCAGGCGAATATCGTAATTTTTGACGTGAGACAGTTCGTGAGCCATGACGGCTTCGATTTCACCCTTGTCAAGAATTCCCAGGAGGCCGGTAGTGGCGCAGACAGTAGCGTTTTTGGGATCACGGCCGGTGGCGAATGCATTGGGAGACGGGCTTTCGATGACGTAAATCTTCGGCTTGGGAATTCGGGCAACAATACATAGATTTTCAACAGCGGTGTAGAGAGCGAAATGATCTTTTCGGTTGGCTGGCTGAGCCTTGTTAAGAGAGAGGATAATTTTGTCACCGTAGAAATAACTTCCGAAACTTCCGAGAATCGAAAATAGTCCGGCAAAGAGAAGGTAACCGGATCCAAGATCAAAAGCAATGGTTAGGGAATAGGTAGCCAGGGCAATAAAGATCACGAAGGCGGTCATGATAAAAGTTGCACGAAATTTATTACGGGCAATCTGTTCGTATACGTTTTGCATGAAGGTGTGTTTTACAGGTCGACCTTCGGGGCTTTGGTTTCAGAAGCAGAGACTTCCAGATGTTCTCCGCTGGTTGGAGTTCCAAGGCCCTTTTCCGGCTTGAAACCTAAAAATTTAGCGAACCAGGCGTTGGGGACGGTACTGATTTTAATGTTGTAGTCGGCACTGAGGTCGATGAGTGTTCGACGAGAATACATAACCTTGTCGGAAGTATCTCTAAGCTCGTCCATTAGATTTTTCACGACTTCGTTGGACTTGAGCTCAGGATTGCTTTCGAGAACAACTCTGATAGATCCCAGAGAATCCTGGAGAGCTTTTTGAGCGGTTTCAATTTTGTCAAGATCGTTGGATTTGACAGCTTCCGTAATTAACTTTCTGGCATCGGTGATCATTTTGTAGATCCCCTTCTCCTGTTTCATATAACCCTTGACGGATTTTATGAGGTTGGGAATAAGATTAGCTTGTCTTTTGAGCTGGTTCCCTATTTCTTGAATAGAGGCTTTGATGTGGTTTTTGGTGGTGATTAAAGAGTTGTAGAGTTGCCAGATGTAAATGGCGAGAACAGCGAGAATGGTAAGTATGTAAAGCATGTTATTAATAAA
>DAOUWE010000040.1 GCA_030667285.1 Candidatus Shapirobacteria bacterium
CCAGGGGGATGGTTTTGGTGTGAGAAGTGGCAAAGTCGTCGGTGGAATGACAGTTGCTAGTGAAAATACTGGTCCGGTATTTTCGAGAGAGGTTTTTGGCCAGTTGGTAGAGAAACCAGGATCCGCCGTCAGTGGCGGGGGGAAAAACGTGAGAAAGAATAAGGATGGGTGTTTTAAATTTCATTTAAGACCAGATTGGTAAGTTTTTCAGCTTCACGAATGGCGGCAGAGGTTCCCCTATCTTCGGGGAAAATTTGAGTGAAGTTGGCTAGGTAAAGTCCGGAAATAGGGGTTTGGTAGTCGGGGATATTTTGAGAAAAGTTTTTTTCAACCAAATGTTGGGCATATTTGTTTTTGAAGAGAAAATATTTTTTGATATCTTTTTTGGTGAGGTTGGGATTGATTTTTTGAAGATGATAGAAAAATCGATTGAAGAGCTCTTTGGCGGTTAGAGAAAAATAGGCGTGGTCTGAAGGAAGGTAGTTTCCTAGGTAAATAAGGTGGTGATTTTGATATCGTTTTTTGGGAATGAGGTTGGTGTGTTCGATTAGAGCCAGAAAAGGAAAGGCGGGGTCGCTGATATTGGTCCAGTAGTAAGGAGAAATGGATTTTTTGGAAACCAGAACTAGACAGGTGGCGCCGAGGTATTTAGTTTTTTCCATTTTTTTTCGGTAGGTGAGGGGGAGATCGGAGGTGAGTTTTAGAAAAACAGGAGTGGGTAAGGCACAGATGACACGATCGAATTTCCCTTGTTTGTTTTTGTGATCGGTGATGAGAAAACCCTTTTTTCGTTTCTCGGTTTTTTTGACGGGGGTGTTTTTTTTGATTTGCACTCCCCTATTTAGAAGTTTTTTTTCTAGATGATCGATTAGTTTTTGAGTACCCCCTTTATAATAAGCTAATCTTTCTTTGGTTTCTCCGGGAGCTTTGGAGTGTCCACGGAAATAAATTCGGGACCACATCCAGGCCATGGATACTTTTTGATAAAAATCATTGAACTTGCCCTTTAAGAGAGGTTCCCAGACGGTTTGATAAGCCTTTTGACCACAGGTTTTTTTCAGCCAATGATGGGCAGTTTGGTTTTCAAAACTTTTCCAGTTTTTGTTTTTTTGAAGATAAAGAGTGACCAAGCCAAGGCGAAGTTTTTGGATTAGATTAAGGTGAGGGTATTTTAAAAGATCCAAGGGAGTCATGAAAGGTGACATTTTACCGTTTTGATAAATAGCAGTGGAACTTTCCAGCCACTCCAGTCCCCTATCCAGCTTTTCTTTTTTTAAGAAAGTCAAGAGATCGGTGTCGGTTCGGAACCAGTGGTGATAGTATTTTTCGAGATAGTCGGAGTCTTTAAGGGGTTTAAAGCAGGAGAGTAAGCCCCCAAGGTCCTTTTCTTTTTCAAAAAGAGTAAGGGAGAGGTTTTTTTGTTTAGAAAGATGGTAGGCGGTTACCAGGCCTTCTATTCCTCCGCCGATAATTGCGATTTTAACCATGAGTGTATTCTACAATAGTAGGAGTTATTTGAGGTTTTTGTAGTTGTCTAGCTTTTGGTAAAAATTTTCTGCTTCGATTTTGGCTTTTTTCCACCAATCCTGGTTTTTTTGATACCAATCAATGGTTTTTTCCAGACCGGAATCAAGTGATTCTTGCGGTTCCCAGGCCAGGTCTTCCTTTATTTTTTTCCAAGATACTCGATAGTTGTCGTGAGCGGGGCGATCGGTGACGTATTTAATTAAATTTTCGGATTTCCCCATGATTTTGAGGATTTTTTTAACAATATCAATGTTGCGACAAGCTTCTTTAAGGCCACCAATGCAATAAGTTTCCCCCACCTTGCCATGTTCAATGACAGTTTCAATGGCTCGACAGTGATCATCTACATAAAGCCAGTCGCGCAAGTTTTCTCCTTTTCCATAAATTGGTATTTTTTTGTTTGTTAACAAGTTAGTGATGACTCGAGGAATGAACTTTTCCGGGTTTTGATAAGGGCCATAGTTATTAGAACAATTAGTGATGGTTAGCGGAAGGTCGTAGGTTTTGAAAAAAGAGAGGGCAAAATGGTCGGCAGAGGCTTTGTAGGCGGCGTAGGGACTGGTGGGATCAAAAGGAGTGGTTTCGGAAAATTCATCCTTTGTTTCGTGATCAATGGTGCCGTAGACTTCGTCGGTAGAGATGTGGTGGAAGTGTTTTATCTTGTGTTTAAGGGCTGATTTGAGGAGGGTGTAGGTACCCAAGACATTGGTTTTGACGAACAAGAGTGGATCATCAATGGACCGATCAACGTGAGTTTCGGCAGCAAAATTGACTACAAGATCGATGTTTGACATTAGTTGGTCAACAACAGACTGATCGCAGATGTCCCCCTTTATAAAGCGGTAGTTGGAGTTTGAGTCAAGATCAGTTAGGTTGTCAGGATTAGCGGCATAAGTGACTTTGTCGAGATTGGTGATTTGGTCTTTAGAATGTTGAGAAATCCAGTGGCGAATGAAATTACTGCCGATGAAACCAAGACCGCCGGTTACCAGTAGACGCATATGAATTAGAGTATATAATGAAAAAAGATGAAAGGTATAGTATTAGCCGGAGGAAGAGCGACCAGGTTGCATCCTTTAACAAAAATAACTTCAAAACAATTGCTTCCGATTTACGACAAGCCGATGATTTATTATCCGATTGAGACTTTGATTGCGGCGGGAATTAAAGACATATTGGTTATCATTGCACCGGATTATGCAGGACAGTTTTTGAATCTTTTGGGTTCGGGACGAGAGCTGGGAGTGGATTTTTCTTATGAGATTCAAGAAGAACCGAGGGGGTTGGCCGATGCTTTTATTGTTGGAGAGAATTTTATCGGCAATGACAATGTAACCATGATTTTGGGAGATAATATTTTTGAAGATGATTTTTCTAAAGAGATAAAGAGTTTTAAGGAGGGGGCAATGGTTTTTGCCAAAAAAGTACCCGATCCCCAAAGGTTCGGAGTGGTGGAATTTGACAAGGAGATGAGGGCAGTGTCAATTGAAGAAAAGCCAAAGAATCCAAAGAGTGATTATGCAGTGGTTGGTCTTTATGTTTATGATAACCGGGTAGTGAAGCATGCCAAAAGCTTAAAACCCTCGGCCAGAGGCGAGATCGAAATTACTAGTCTTAATAATGTTTATTTAAAGAATGGTGGGCTGAAAGTAGGTCAGGTTAACGGAGCCTGGGAAGACGCAGGAACTTTTGAGAGCTTGCTGAGGGTAAGTAATTTCATGGCGGAGAAGCAAGGCTGAGGATATGGTTTAATAAGAGGATGTTTAGGAAAGATGATTGTTACTCGATACCAGGGATGGTAAAGTCGTGATAATGAAGAAAATATTTGTAGTGATTCCGGCTTATAATGAGGAAAAAAGGTTGCCGGAGTTGATTAAGAAATTAAGAACTTATATTCCTTTGTCGCGAATGGTGGTGGTGGATGATGGCTCGAAGATTAAACTTGAGAATTTTTTGTCTAAAAGAGTTTGGGTGGCACGGCATCGAGTTAATTTAGGCAAAGGCATAGCGTTGCGGACCGGTTGTGATTTGGCGGTCAAATTAGGTGCGGAAACTATAATATTGATGGATGGAGATGGTCAGCATGATCCGGGGGAATTACCGGCATTTATTAAAAAATTAAATCATGGTTATCAAGTGGTGTTTGGAGCCAGACGATTGGATAAGAAGATGCCGGTTTGGCGAAAATGGGGTAATGGTTTTTTGAATAGAACGGTGGCTGTTTTGTTTGGATTAAATTTGTGTGATGTTTGGTGTGGATACCGGGCTTTTCGGACTAATATTTATAAAAAAATAATTTGGGATTCGTCGGATTATTCTTCTGATGTAGAGATGGCGGTAGCGGTTGGTTTGAATAAGTTAAAACATACCGAACATTTTGTGGGCACGATTTATCACGACAAGGAATCAACAACGGGAACAACTTTACACGATGGTTTAAAATTGTTAATAGATTTATTATTTTGGAGGGTGCAAAAAATATGATTTTATTACAATTACTTTCTGCCACTTTTGGTTTGTACATGCTTTACTGGAGTTTTTTGGTTTATAAAAAAAGATTAATTTATATTCGGGAGCTGGTGTTTTGGGCGGTGGTGTGGGTGGTTTTTATCGGCGTTTCCTTATTGCCCGACTCAACTAAATTGGTATTGCAGACTTTTAAGATAACCAGAACAATGGATCTTTTGATGATTCTATCCTTTATGGTGTTGTGGTTGGTGGCTTATAGAAATTACAGTGATAACAGAAAGATAAAAAGGAAATTGCAGGATTTGGTCAGACAAGATGCTATAAAGAGGGCGATGGAGAAAAAGAAGAAGTGAAGATCCTTTTGGTTAGTCCTTATTTTATTGACTCTTATAAAGGTAATATTTCGATGGGATCGGCGGTAAAGTTGGCTTTGAATTTAAGTAAAAAAAATAAAGTACTGGCACTGACGACAGGTAGGGGTAAAAAAAAAGAAGAGTTAAATAAAAATTTGACAGTGGTGAGCGCGAAGGGCGTATTGATACCTGATCCGGTTAATTACATGATTTCCCCTAATTTAATAGTTAAGTTTTGGAGACTATTAAAAGATTTTAAACCAAGTGTTGTGGTAGTCAGTAAATACATGTTTTTTAGTTCGCTGGTAATACCGCTGGCTAGATTAAAAAAAATACCGGTGGTGACAGTAACCGACACTTTTCCAGGCATTAATTGGTTTTCGACAAACAATCTTACTTCGGGAGTGATGTGGATTTATGCTCGGTTAATAGGCTTGCCTTTGTTGTGGATGTCTAACAAGGTAATATTGCTTTATTCCGGTTTAGAGAAAACTGCTAAGAGTTATAGATTGAATTTTGTGACTATTCCTAATGGAATAGAAAGTAAATATTTCAAGAAACTAAAGAAGCCGGTTGATATAAAGAAAGCGGGGGGTGAGTTTTGGGTGGGTTTTGTGGGTAGATCCGAGTCAGCTAAGGGCTATAAGCAGGTTTTGAAAATGGCTAATAACCTGGAAGGAAAAAAGAAAATTAGGTTCGTATTTGTAGGAGGGGCAAGTAAGCCTCACAAGG